>JBBRIO010000229.1:0-7961 GCA_038220855.1 Bryobacterales bacterium
CCGTCTCGGCCCATCGCGGCTGCACACCCAGTACGGCAATCTTGCCTTCGGCCGCCGCCTTGAACGCCGGCTTGATCAGCCTCACGTAACGCGAAGTTTTCTCGATCACGTGGTCGGCCGGGAATACCCCCATCACCGCATCCGGATCCTGCCGATGCAAAATCTGCGCAATCAAGCCAATCGCCGGAGCCGTGTTCCGCTGCGCCGGTTCCGCAATAATCTGCTTCTTCGGCACCTCCGGCAACTGCTTGGCAATCGTCTCCCGCAGGTGGTCATTCGTGATGATCCAGATCCGCTCCGGCGGCAGCACCGCCCGTAGACGATCCACCGTCTGCTGAATCAGTGTCCGTTCCCCAAAGAAACTCAATACTTGCTTGGCCGATCGTTTGCGGCTCTTGGGCCAGAACCGCGTCCCGCGGCCCCCAGCCAGAATCAATCCGTAATAATGGTCAGTCTTTGCCATGTGCTACCCGAGTGGATACGAAGTGATTCGCTGAAACGTTCGTTCCCAACGAGTCTTCGTGAAAAAATGAAGGGCCATGTCCTTGGCGTGGTCCCAATTATGGCCAGGGTTTTGCGGCTGCCAATGCTCCTGAGCGCACAGGCCGGTTGCGGCCCCCATCAATCCAGGAACTATCCCCATTCCGAAGCCGCAACCGAGTCCGTTGTGCGCGAGTTCCTGGAGAGGCGCATCGTAGGACCACCACACCAAAACCGGCTTGCCGTAAATGTTCTCTCGCGGCACGAATCCCCAGAAACGCGAGTCGGCCGAGTTGTCCCGATTGTCACCCATCGCAAAATACGTCCCCGCCGGCACCATCAGTTCCCCCTTCTCGACGTGCGCCCGCAACATCTCGATCGCCCGATTCTCGATCCCCGGAAACAGAGCCTCATTCGGAAATCTACGCAGATAAGGCACCCGCATCCCGGGATTCTGCCGCTTGTAAGGCTCATCCACCGCGCGCCCGTTCAGGATCAACCGAATCCTGTCTCCCGGCACCCCGATGACGCGCTTGACGTAGAGCTGCGCTTCGTCAAGCGGGTACTTGAACACGATTACGTCGCCGCGCTTCACCTCCGCATACGGCAGCAGCGCGCGCGACAAAGAACTCGCCGGGGCATACACCAGCTTATCCACCAGCAAATCGTCGCCCACCTGGATCGTCGTGTCCATCGAAGGCGTCGGAACCATCAACGCCTGCACCGGCGTCCTCGTTCCGAACAGGAGCATCAGCCCGGTTACGGTCGATTCCGCCAGCCAATGGCGCACCAAACGAGGTCGTTTCGTCGCCATCGACTATTGCACCGGATAGCCGTGGATCAGATTGAACGTCCGCTTCCAGCGGGTCTTCGTAAAGAAGTT
The DNA here is from genome assembly GCA_038220855.1 of Bryobacterales bacterium. Taxonomy (GTDB): domain Bacteria; phylum Acidobacteriota; class Terriglobia; order Bryobacterales; family Bryobacteraceae. Next base: position 1,364 of record JBBRIO010000229.1, read on the forward strand.
TGTCGCCAAATCCTGGATGTGGTCCCAACCCGGCGTCGAACTCTGCAACCGCTCGGTCGGCGCATCGTAGGACCAATAAATAATCAGCGGCTTGCCGATGATATTCTCCCGCGGCACAAAGCCCCAGTAACGCGAATCCAACGATTGGTCCCGATTGTCGCCCATCGCAAAATAAGCATTATCCGGCACCACGACCTCTTTGCCCACCAGATGCCGTTCCAGCATCGTCCTTCCACCCTCGTCCAGTCGGGTGTTCGGCTCGGACGGAAACGTGTCGCGATACGAATCGAAATATTCGGTCTTGTGATACTTGTACGGCTCGGTCAACGGCTTTCCGTTTAGGAAAACCTGCTTGTTCTCGACGCGGATCCGGTCTCCCGGCACGCCCATCACGCGCTTGACGAACGTAAACTTCAAATCGCTCGGCCAACGGAAAACGATGATATCGCCCCGTTTCACCTCCGAATACGGCAGGAAGTAGCGGCTGATCGGTCCCGGCGGCGCATATGCCAGCTTATCGACCAGCAAATGGTCGCCGATCAACAGCGTGTCCTCCATCGACCCAGTCGGAATCACAAACGCCTGGACCAGCGTCGTCGTGCCAAACAGCAGCAACAAAATCGTCACGGTCCATTCGGCAATCGTGTTGCGTGGAGTCTCTTCTTTCCGCTGAAAGAAAATCTGCTTCCACAGCGGTTGTTCAGGGGCGGACGTATCCGCGGGGGTCGGCTTCTGATCTTGTTCCAATGCCACGGTGTTCTTCCAATTCTAGCTAATCAAACAGGACTTCCCGCAGGTAGCGATACAAATCGCGCAGGCTGGTGCCAATATTCACAACGCCTAATCCAGATACGGCCCCGCGAACGTAAGGGTTCACCCAGATTTCTCGAGTGCCCTCCCTCCAGTGGGCCAACTCATTTCTTTCCCACCCATCCATCCAGGGGTAGACCAGCAGAAAAACCCCTAACTCAAAGCAGAGGATAATCCAGGCCAGCCCCGACAAACGAGCAAACCAACTCCGACGAATCCGAGGATGAAGCGGCAGTTCTGGCAGTGGGTTCATGAAGAAAGTTGTTGTCCCGCCCGGGCTTTTACCGGAGCGTAACTATAGCGGTGTTCCGGCAGCGGACCCCATCGGTCCAGCGCCGCCAAATGCTCTTGCGATCCGTATCCCTTGTGGCGTGCGAATCCATACGCAGGATACTGCAAATCAAGCTCCCGTAGGCGGGCGTCCCGCGCCGTTTTCGCCAGAATCGAAGCCGCCGCGATCGAACGGGACAACGCATCACCGTGGATCACTCCCCGCTGCGGTATCGCCACGTCCACGCTAATCGCATCCACTAAAAGATAATCGGCCGGTTGCGATAAATTCTCCACGGCGCGCCTCATCGCCAACCGGGATGCCTGCAGAATGTTAATCGAGTCAATTTCCGCCGCCGATGCCCATCCGATCGCCCACGCCACCGACCGCTCCTGAATCAACCTCGCCAACGCCTCCCGGGTCGATTCGCTCACCTGCTTGGAATCGTTCACGCCCCGCAGCGGCCGCCTTGGATCAAGGATACAAGCAGCCGCGCAGACCGGACCGAAAAGACAACCCCGCCCGGCCTCATCAACGCCAGCAATGGCACCAAAGCCCTGTTTGCGCAGGTCGCGCTCGAAACGGGTAGAGCAAATCGGCGGCAATCAATCCCTCGCCGCTATTTCCCTTAGTCGCGCTCTTTAAGACGAGCCGCTTTACCCTTCAAACCACGCAGATAGTAAAGTTTCGCACGACGCACAAAACCCGTCCGCACGATATCGAACTTGTCGATCGTCGGCGAGTTCAACGGGAAGATGCGCTCAACGCCCGTTCCGAAGCTGATCTTGCGCACGGTGATCGTCGTGCTGATCCCCTTATTCTTGCGCGCAATTAACGTCCCTTCAAAAACCTGAATGCGCTCTTTCTCGCCTTCGCGGATCTTAACGTGAACTTTGATCGTGTCGCCGATCCGGAGCACCGGCAGGTCTGTCCGCACCTGGGGCTGGGCGATTTTGGTGAGTGCTAAATGTTGCATGATGAATTACCTCGGATGTTGAAAACTAGGGAAGCAGATCGGGCCGGTTCTTCTGTGTTTTCTCAAACGCAGCCTGACGTCGCCATTGCCGGATCGCTTCATGGTTACCACTCTGCAAAACTTCGGGAATTTTCCATCCGCGGAAGTCCGCCGGGCGGGTGTAATGCGGATAATCAAGCAGCGGCTCCGAAAAACTCTCATTCGCGCGGGAAGCCTCGTTACCAAGAACCCCGGGAAGCAGTCGAGCCACTGCGTCAATCACCAAAGCTGCCGCGAGTTCGCCGCCGCTCAAAACAAAATCACCTATCGAAATCTCTTCGTCCACCAGATGAGAAGCGACTCGCTCGTCAATTCCCTCGTACCTGCCGCATATCAAGAGCAGTTCCGACATCTGGCTCAACCGGCGCGCGGTCTGCTGATCAAACAGCTTCCCTTGGGCCGACATAAGGACAACCTTTCTAGTATCGCTCTTTTTGGGAAAAATTGCTTCAGTGGCTAAAAAGACCGGTTCCGCTTTCAACAGCATCCCCTCGCCTCCGCCAAACGGACGATCATCCACGCTCCGATGGCGATCAAAAGTCCACTGCCGCAAATCGTGCATCTGGATCGAAACCACCCCCGCCTCGCTCGCCTTCGCCACCACCCCATGCCGGAACGGACCTTCAAAAAACTCCGGAAAAATCGTCAAAACATGGAACTTCATGGTGCCAAAACTTACTTTCGGTTCAAATCGAGCAAACCGTCCGGCACGTTCACCCGGATCTCCCGGTTCGCCGGATCGATCACCGGGCAAATCGCCCGCGACAGTGGAATCAAAACCCCATTCTCTAACTCAATCAAATTCGACCCGGGCATCTCCAGCGCCGCCGAGACAATCCCCAACTCCTCGCCCGAAGTAGCGTCTTTCACCACACAGCCCGGTAAATCAGTCAAGTAGTACTCGCCTTCAGCCAACGGAGCCCGCTGCGCAAAAGGAATCCGCACCTCGCCGCCGCGAAATCGCTCCGCGTCATTGATGCTATCCACCCCGGCGAACTTCAGAATCAATTGGTCCTGATGCAGCCAGGCTTCTTCCACTTGGTGTTGACCCAGTTCCTCTTCCTTCGCGCCGAATAGCCAGACCGTCCCCAAATCCAGATACCGCTCCGGACCCTTCGACAAATCCACGCACAATAACTCCCCGCGGTTCCCCCGCGGACGAATCACCTCGGCCAGCGTCACCCATTCCGGGTTCTTCCCATCCACGCTCGCTTACTTCTCCTCGACGATTTCGAGGCTTACTCGTCGATTCGCCTTCATCCCGGCTGCAATCAACAACGTCCGCATCGAACGGGCCGTGCGTCCCTGCTTGCCGATCACCTTGCCCAGATCCGACGCCGCTACCCGCAACGTCAGCGCAGAACCTTGCTCCCCGGAAGCCGTCTCGGTAACGACCACCTCCGACGGATGCTCCACGATCGCTTGCGCAATCCCTTCGACGAGCTCCTTCAGCGACGCCATGACTATGCAGCCACAGGAGCCGGAGCCGGGTTCGACCTAACGAGCCGAGCCACCGTATCCGAAGGCTGCGCGCCCACGCCAACCCAATGCTGAAAACGGCTGTGGTCCAAAACCACCGTCGCCGGTTCCGTCAACGGATCGTAATGGCCCAACACTTCCAGCGCTTTGCTGTCGCGGGCCCGTTCTTTCTGAATCACAACTACACGATAGGTCGGTTTCTTTTTCGATCCGAACCGCGCAAGACGAATTGCCAACATTGTTTCTATATACTCCTAAGGAATTCTTACTAAAACTTAAAATTGCCGAGATCGCCCATCGAAGGGAGTTTGCCCAGCTTGGAGAGCTTCTTGCCCAGGAAACCCTGGCCCGACAACGCACCCGAAAAGGTCTTCATCATCTTTCGAGCCTGCGTATACTGCTTTAAAAGGTTGTTCACGTCCTCAACCGACGTTCCCGATCCCTTTGCGATTCGACGGCGACGGGAGCCGTTGATCAACATATGGTTCTCACGCTCTTTCGGCGTCATCGAATCGATGATCGCCACCACGCGATTTAACTCTTTCTCGTCCACCTTAGCATTTTTCAGCTCTTTCATCATGCCCCCACCCATCCCCGGCAGGTTCGGCATCATCCCCATCAAATCCCCTAACGGACCCAACTTCCGAATCTGCTTCAGCTGATTCCGGAAATCGGTCAACGTAAACTCATTATCAATCAGCTTGCGCTGCATCTCCTCGGCCTGCTTCTTATCGATGGTCTCCTCAACCTTCTCGATCAGGCTCAGAACGTCCCCCATCCCCAGAATCCGGTTCGCCACCCGGTCCGGATGGAACAACTCAAACGCGTCCGGCTTCTCCCCCAAGCCGATGTACTTCAACGGCTGGCCCGTAATCGACCGAATTGAAAGCGCCGCGCCACCCCGCGCGTCACCATCCATCTTGGTTAAGATGATGCCCGTAATCCCCAACTGCTTGTGGAACTGCTCTGCCGACTTCACCGCGTCCTGACCCGTCATCGCATCGGCTACAAACAAAATCTCCGTCGGCTGGAAAGTCTCCTTCAACTCCGCCAATTCCGCCATCAACGCATCATCTATATGCAGCCGGCCCGCCGTGTCGATCAGCACCACATCCCGACCCGTCTGAATCGCTTCCCGCCGGGCTGACTTCGCCAGTTCCAGCGGCTTCGATTCCTCGGCCGTACCCGCATACAACGGCAGCGCCAACTGCTTGGCCAATACCGCCAACTGCTCCCGCGCCGCGGGACGATAAACGTCTACCGATACCATCAAAGGCGCATGCTGGTTCTTCGATAGCCAACGGGCCAACTTCGCCGTCGACGTCGTCTTCCCCGACCCCTGCAACCCCACTATCATAATGACCGTCGGCGGGTCGTTCGCAAACCGCAACCGGGACGCATGCGTCCCCAGCGTTTTGATCAACTCCTCGTGGACAATCTTGACAACCTGCTGCGCCGGAGATAACGCCGACAGCACTTCCTGGCCCAGAGCCTTCTCTTTTACCGCCGCAATCAACTGCTTGACCACCGTAAAGTGGACGTCGGCCTCCAGCAGCGCTACGCGAATTTCGCGGAGCGCCGCCTCCATATTCTCGGCGGTGAGCTTCCCTTCGCCGCGCAAATTCTTGAAAACTCGCTGCAGCTTGTCGGATAGGTTATCAAACATGAGTAAACGCACGGGCTCTCGGCACCCGTCTAGACGTTCTCCCATCATAGCGTCGCCGGCGACACTCCGCAACTCAAGCCCCCAAACACCACCCCGGTCTAATCCTACGCAAACGAAAGGACTAGGGCCCTTTCGTAGCTCTCGCCCGAGTTTCGTACCTTCCAAGCTCCCTCGCTACCCCCGTCCCTTGAAATTATTTTTCGCCAAATGCATGAATTGTTGCCACAGTACTAGGGCAACTTCCCGCTCTTCTTCAGCCGTTGCCATTTGTAAACTATAGAAAAGAATTCGGTTACACAAGTTTTACGAGAACTCCATCGAGCGGGTCCACTAGTAGTACGAACAGCTTAATTCAGAAGCTCGAAACTATTGACACTGCTTTAGTTCTCCTTGTATAGTATGGAAGTACTCATAAGGATTCGTGGAGGCGTGTATGGCCCCCACCGCCCTTTTGAACATACAAATCCTTCGGAGGAATGAATGAAAAAAACTCTTTTGGCCTTTAGCCTGATGGCTCTCGGCTCTCTTCAGCTCAACGCTGCTGCTGCTTGCACTACGAGCTCACTGGCAACTCTTGCGGCACCCGGCTTCAATTGCGACATCATGAATGGTTTGAACACCTGGAACCTCAGCAGCTTTGGCTTCTCGAATGCTGGTCCTACCTTCAGCAACTACGTTGGACAGCCTGTCCAGACAACCTCAGCCTTCAACGTTTCGTTCGCGTTGGACCCTTTTAACGGGGCTTCCTCTTACGCTGGTGGCTTCTCGGTTACCGTTACCCCGGTTGCCGCGAACTACTTTGGCTTCTCCGCCACTGCCACCGGTAGCGGTGCTCAACAGTTCAACGTCGAAACGACCTTCCGCATCGCTGGCAACGCGGGGGCCGCTCAGCTCAGCAGCTTCGGCGGGTCGATTAATGACCCTCTCGCTTCCGCTCCTATCGTCGGCCAACCGAATCCCGCTGTGACCCTGCAGAAATTTATTCAACAGCTCAGCAACACGAGCATTCAGTACATTCTGCAGCCGGACACCAGCTCTCTGCCTGGTTCTGCTCTCCTCAACAGCCCGCCATTCAACTCGGCGTTGTTGTCGCCGAACAATCCCGGCGACTTGGTGATCGTTGATCGGCTCCGTCTCGATGGCGGCAACACGCCCGGCAACTCCGCCTCGTTGACCAGCTACACCAACTACTTCGCTCCGACCAACCCGATTCCGGAACCGATGACCTTCGCCCTCATGGGTGCTGGCCTGATCGGTCTCGCCGTCCTCCGCCGCCGCAAGTAGTTCTCAACCCCAAACCTAAATGGCCTCCGCGCTTACCAGCGTCGGAGGCCATTTTCTTTTTCACAACTCGTTT
>JBBRIO010000230.1:0-7930 GCA_038220855.1 Bryobacterales bacterium
GGCGGTTTATGCTTCTTACTCGCGCCTGATCAACTTTCGGGCGGCGAGTAACTCCAGTAACTTTGCGCAGCCGGCGTTGGCGGCGGGGCAGAGTTGGGCGGATCCTTACTCCGAGTTATCGCTGCAAGTGCTTTCGGCCTCCGCGGCGGGCATGTCGGTGCGGGTAAATTACGATGCGCCCTGCGCCGTGCCGGGTCCGGCGAACCCGACGGTGGGCTCGGCGGCCGGGTCGGCGACGGTGACGGTGACGGCGGCGGCGGGGTGCAGTTGGGCGGTGCTCAGCAACGATAGCTGGCTGACGGTGACGAGCGCGGCGGCTGGTTCGGGCAATGGAACGGTGAATTTTATTTACGCCGCGAATGCGGCAGTTACGGCGCGAACGGGAACCATTTCGATCGGCCGGCAGGCCTACAACGTGATTCAGTTGAGCACGAACAGCGCGCCGACGGCGACCGGGGTGACCCCGGCGGCGGGGTCGGCGGTGCCCAGCACGAACGTGTTGTTTGATGCCGTGTTTACGGATCTGGACGGGGCGAACACGCTGGGCAATTTGAACGTGTGGTTTACGGCCGGCGCGGGGCAAACGGACGCCTGCCGGGTGGAGTATCGCCGGGGTGCGAACGAACTTCGTCTCTACGGGGATACTAACTCCGGTTGGCAGTTTTCGACGCCGGGATTCAACACGACGATGAGTAACACCCAGTGCCAAGTCAACGTAGGATCGACCTCGGCAATTCTGTCGGGAACGACGTTGACGCTCCGCCTGAGCGTGCGCTTCCAGCCGGCGTTTGTGGGGCTGCGGAATATTTATGGTTCAGCCACCGACACCCCGGGATCGGCGAGTGCGACGACGCTGCTGGGCACGGTGACGATCGGCACGATCAACGTGACTCCCACCGTTGGCGTCCTCAGCCCGGCAGGCGGAACCGGGTCCACCGCCACGTTTACGATCCCTTTTGCGGATGGCAACGGAGCGGCGGATTTGAATGTTCTCAACGTGTTGATCCATAACGCTTTGGATGGACGTAACTCTTGTTATTTCGCCTACGTCCGGCCGGCGAATACGCTCTATCTGATGAACGACGCCGGGACGGATCTGCTGCCCGGCTTAGTCTTGAACGGGAGCGGGTCGACAGGGAATGCGCAGTGTTCGGCGACGGGAGCGGGATCGAGCGCGACGGTTTCCGGCACCACGCTTACGCTGGCCTTGCGGGTGACGTTCCCGATCGCGTTCGGGGGAAACCGGATTGTGTACGCCGCTGGACGAGACGCCGGCAGCGCCAACAGCGGGTGGCAGGCGGTGGGCGTATGGAACGTACCCGGGGCGCCGGCGACCTCTCCGGCGGTGACGGCCACGACGCCGATGGCGGTGAACGCGACGAGCGCAACCCTGACGGCAGTATTCAGCGATAGTCAAGGGTTCGCGGATTTGAACGTGCTGAACGTGCTGATTAACAACGCCCTCGACGGGCGGAACGCTTGTTACCTGGCCTACGCGCGGCCGGCGAATACGATCTACTTGGTGACTGACGCGGGAGACGGACTTTTGCCGGGAGTGGTGCCGGGGGGAACGGGCCTGGCGGCGAACAGTCAGTGCTCGGTGTTGGCGACTGGATCGTCTGTAACTGTGGCGGGGAACCTACTTACGCTCAACTTGAATCTTTCGATGAGTACTCCCAGTTTTCGGGGTTCCCGGATTGTCTATACGGCGGCGCGGGATATAGCCGGAAATAACTCGGGCTGGCAGGCGACGGCGACGTGGAACGTGCCTTGAAGAGTTAGTATGAAAGGATGAGACTGATTCCGGCCGCGTTGTTTTTGGTCACCAGCCTGAGCGCCGAAGTCAATCCACTCGCCGCGAAGGAGATTTCCGACGGTTGGTTGACTCTGTTCGATGGCGAAACGCTGTTCGGCTGGACGGTGGAGGGCGGCGCAAAGTGGCGGGTGGCGAACGGGACGATTGTGGCCGATGCGGGCGAATACGGTTGGCTTCGAACGAACACGCAGTTCGGGGACTACGTTCTGAAGCTGGAGTTTCAGACGGCGGCCGACGGCAACAGCGGGGTGTTTTTGCGTTCGGCCAAAGGCAAAGATCCGCACGTGACCGGCTACGAGCTACAGATCTACGATGGCCACGAGAAGTTCCCGACGGGCTCGATTCTCAATGCGGCGCGGACGGAAAAGAAGGTCCGGATTCACCCAGAGAAGTGGCAGAGCTACGAAGTGTTCCACTTAGGAAAACGGTGTCTCGTGAAGTTAGACGGCAAGAAAGTATTGGACTTGACCGATGGGAAATCGATGACCGGCTTTATCGGCCTGCAATTTAACCCGAAAAAGCCGGTGGCTTTTCGGAATATCAAAGTGAAGCCGCTCGGCTTGGCTCCGATTTTCAACGAGAAGAATCTGAATGGCTGGCAGGAGGTGAAACCGCCGAAGCCCGCGGCGAAGCCTCCGGTTTGGAGTGTGAAGAAAGGGCACCCGCACGTCGAGCAGGGCCCAGGGCAGTTGGAGACGAAGGGGCTATACGACGATTTTGTGTTGCAGTTAGACGTGCGGGCGAATTCCAGCCAACCGAACTTTCATCCGAACAGCGGGGTGTTTCTCCGCGGCACCGTCGGGGGTTATTGGACCGGATACGAGATTCAAATCCGGAACGAGTTCCAGGACGGAGACCGAGCTAAGCCAGTGGATATCGGGACTGGAGGGTTGTATTTTCACCAGCCGGCGCGGCGCGTGGTCGCTAGCGATAACCAGTTCTACACGAAGACGATCATTGCCCAGGGGCGACACTTAGCGACCTGGATTAACGGCTATCCGGTGGCCGATTGGGAGGATCCCCACCCGGAGGGGACGAGCCCGCGGAACAAGCAGGCCCTGTTGAAAGCGGGGCCGATCGCTTTACAGGCGCACGACCCGAAGACGAACCTGGACTTTAGGAACATCCGCATCCGTTCGTTGGCGCGTTAGCCCTTCAGCTTGAGGATCGCCTCGGTGAGCGCCGGAACCACTTCAAAGAGATCACCAACGATGCCATAATCGGCTACTTCGAAAATAGGGGCGTTGGGATCTTTATTGATCGCGATGATGGATTTTGACCCTTTCATCCCGACCAAATGCTGAATGGCGCCAGAGATGCCGACGGCGAGATAGACCTTCGGCGCAACCGTCTGGCCCGAGCTGCCGACTTGGCGTTCCATGGGGAGCCAGCCGTTGTCGCAGATGGGGCGGGAGGCGGCCAGTTCGGCCCCCAGGGCAGCGGCGAGCTCTTCGACCAGGATGAGATTTTCTTTGTCTTGGATGCCTCGACCAACCGAGACGATAATCTCGGCGGCGGTGAGATCGACGGCGCGGGACGACTCGCGGAAGGGGGCTTCCGCAACCGCGCGCACGACCCCGGGGTTAGCCATGAAGGGTTCGACGGCGGGCGCGCCAGCCGGAACTGCTTCGGCCCGATAGGCCCCGGCTTGAATCGACAGGAAGCGCGGCCCGGAGCCGGTAAACCGATAGTCCGAGTTCAACTTGCCTTGAAAATGCTGGCGGACGGCGGTGCCATCGGCCTGGAGTTTGACCACGTCGCTGACCAGGATGCCGCCGAGGCGGGTCGCCAGTTTCGGGGCGAAGTCGCGGACTTGGTAGGTGTGCGGAAAAAGCACGTAGGTTGGCTGAACGTGGGCGATTAACTGGGCCAAGACGGCGGTGTAACCGTCGGCGGAGTAATCGATCGCTGGAAGAGTATATAGGCGATCGATGCCCTTGGCGGCGGCTTCGGCCGGCTCGCCGATCACGGCAGCCGAAACGGGCAGGCCGAGTTCAAACGCGGCGGCCAAGGCTTCCCAACTCATACGGTGATAGACGCCGCGGGTCTGTTCGAGAACGACCAGGACGCTCATATTACGCGGACCTCGTATTTTAGTTTTTCCGCCAGTGCTTGGGCGGCTTTTTCCGGGTCGCCATCGAAAATCTGCGATTGCTTCGAGCGGCTGGGAGCGTAGCCGGGACCGGCCACGACCAAAGCCGGGGTCAAGGTGCCAGTCAGTTCGCGGATCTCTTTGGTTTTGGCCTTTTTGATCCCCATGAGGGTGGCGTAACGAAGCTTGTTGATTCCGCTTTGGATCGTGAGAACGGCGGGTAGAGGCAAAGTGACGTGCTGGAACCAGCCGTCTTCCAATTCGCGCTTGACGCGAATTGAGCTGCCATCCACTGCTATCGCCATGATCAGCGTAGCGTGAGCGACGCCGAGCAGCTCCGCCAGGATGACACCCGTTTGACCGGAGCCGAGATCATCCGACTGCAAGCCGGTCAGGACCAGATCGGGCGACTCGCTGGCGACCGCTTCGCGTAAAAGTTGGGCGACACCCAAGGCATCGAGTTGGTGGAGGTTATCGACAAGGATGTGAACGCCGCGGTCGGCCCCTTTCGCCAGAGCCTCGCGGATGGCGGTGGCTACCCGCGCCGGGCCGGTCGAGACGACCACGACCTCTCCGCCTTGCGCTTCCCGCAGTTGCAGGGCCGCTTCGAGGGCGTAGGCGTCTGGTTCATTAATCTCGAATTGGAGATCGGATTCCGGGGCACCGGGCGCGGAATCCCGCGCCGGCACCTGCTTGAGAGCAACGGCAATTTTCATGCTATTCGTACTTTCGGAAGATGAGGCCGCCGTTGGTGCCGCCGAAGCCAAACGAGTTGCTCATGGCAACGTTGATCTTCATCGGGCGGGCCACGTTCGGCACGTAATCGAGATCACAGGCCGGATCCGGCGTTTCGTGATTGATCGTGGGCGGGGCAATTTGATCGCGAATGGCGAGCACCGCAATTCCGGCTTCCAGTCCACCGGCCCCGCCGAGCAGATGCCCGGTCATGGACTTGGTGGAACTGATGGCCAGTTTGTAGGCGTGGTCGCCGAAGGCGCGCTTCATCGCCGTCGTCTCGATCTTGTCCCCGAGGAAAGTCGACGTCGCATGGGCGTTGAGATAGTCAACGGCTGACGGTTCAATGCCGGCGTCGCGAATGGCGGCGCGCATCATGCGGAATGGGCCGTCGCCGTCTTCGCTTGGGGCGGTCATGTGGAAGGCGTCGCCACTCATGCCGTAACCGATAATTTCGGCCAGGATATTGGCTCCGCGAGCCTTGGCGAATTCAAGCTCTTCGAGCATCAGAATCCCCGCGCCTTCGCCGATGACGAAGCCGTCGCGATCTTTATCCCACGGCCGGGACGCCCGTTGGGGCTCGTCGTTCCGGGTCGACAGCGCCCGCAGCGCGGCAAATCCGCCTACGCTGAGCGGGGTGATGGCTGCCTCGGCACCGCCGCAGATCATGGCGTCGGCATCGCCGCGCTGGATGATCTTGAACGAGTCACCGACGGCATGGGCGCCGGTCGTACACGCGGTGGCCACGGCCGAGTTGGGGCCCTTGGCTCCGGTCCGGATCGAGACTTGGCCGCTGGCCAAATTCACGATCGTCGCCGGAATGAAGAAGGGCGAAATCTTGGACGGTCCGCCGGCGAGCAGCTTCGAGTGTTCGCGTTCGATGACTTCGAAGCCACCGATGCCGCTGCCGATGTAGACGCCAACGCCTTCGGCGTTGCCGGCATCGATCTTGAGCCCCGACGCAGCCAGCGCTTCATCTGCCGCCGCGATGGCAAACATCATGAAGCGGCCGAGCTTTTTGATCTCTTTCTGCTCGATGAATTTGCTCGGGTCAAAATTCTTTACCTCGCCGGCGAACCGGCAGGCGAAGTCTTTTGGGTCAAACAGTTCGATGGGAGCGATGCCGCTCTTGCCGGCCAAAAGGCCCGACCAGGTCGGTTCGGTGCCGATACCCAGGCACGTGACGAGTCCGACCCCGGTCACCACTACTCTTCGATTGCCCCGGTAGGGGTTTGATTGTTCAGCCAATCAAGATCTCCTCCTGCCGAAACGTAGGCAGGCTCACTCTTATTGGATGCTTACTTCTTCGCTTTGGCTTCGATGTAATCGATCGCGTCCTTGACGGTCTTGATCTTTTCGGAGTCGTCGTCCGGAATATTCAGATCGAAGGCTTCTTCAAAGGCCATGACAAGTTCGACGAGGTCGAGCGAGTCGGCTCCCAAATCGTCAACGAATGACGCGGTGCCGTCGACTTGGGCTTCGTCAACACCCAACTGCTCGACAATGATCTGCTTTACTTTCTGGTCAACTGACATAAAAGGTCTGGTTGTTCTCCTCTGAACATCCGATTCTAGCGACTGGCGCGCTTTCGCCGCAACCGATAATCCCGCATTGAATTGGACCATTCCCTTTTAGCACAATAGGAACACTGTGCGCGTCCTATACCTTCATGGCTTTGCGTCTAGCCCTACTTCTCGAAAGGCGCAAGTGTTCGCGGAAAGGCTCCGCCAGGCCGGGGCCGAATGCCTGGTGCCCGCACTTGACGGCGGTGATTTCGCGTCGCTGACGATCTCCAAACAACTGGAGTTGATTGACGCCGCGGCCGGCGCGGGGCCAATGACGCTGATCGGTTCGAGCATGGGAGGCTATCTCGCCGCGCTCTATGCGGCAGCGCATCCGAACGTCGAAAAGATCGTTTTGCTGGCTCCGGCGTTTGGTTTTGCGCGGCGTTGGCCTTTGCGCCTGGGGCAGGAGGTGGTGGCCAAGTGGCGGGCGGAAGGGTCGATGCAGGTTTTCCACTATGCGGCCGGGGAGTTTCGCCGCGTCGGCATCGCCTTGCTCGACGATGGCGTTACCTATCCCGACTTCCCGGCCGTTACACAGCCGACGTTGATCTTTCATGGCCGCAATGACGACGTCGTCCCCTACACTTTCTCCGAGGAGTTTCGGGCCTTGCATCCGCAGGCCGAAGTCCACTTGTTCGATTCCGGCCATGAACTCACCGACGTCCTGGAACCGATGTGGGAGCTAACGGCCGACTTTCTGTTCGGCGTGCGAGACTGAGGATTCATGGCAGAGTTTTATTCGCGAGAAAAGTTGGTGGCGCGGCGGGCGTTATGGAAAGCCGAAGGGCGGAAGGTGGTGTTCACGAACGGGTGCTACGACATTTTGCATCCGGGCCATATCCGGCTGCTGGAAAGCGCTCGGGCGCTGGGCGACGTACTGGTGCTGGCATTGAACACGGACGACTCCGTGGCGCGATTGAAGGGCCCGACGCGGCCTCTGCTGTCTCAGGAGCAACGGACGGCCATGGCGGTCGCTTTGGCGGCCGTGGACGCCGTGGTTCTGTTCGACGAGGATACGCCGAGGGAGTTGATCGCCGCGGTGTTGCCGGACGTGCTCGTCAAGGGCGCCGACTGGAGCCACTTTATTGCGGGAAGGGAAGAGGTGGAAGCGGCCGGTGGGGTCGTGATGCCGTTGCCGCTGGAGCCGGGCTATTCGACCACGAACATCGAAAAAGAAATTCTCGTCCGGGGCTAGAAGTTTACGCGCTCGTAGATTTCGGTCATCGAAATGCTGATGCCGAGCGATTCGAACGGGCAAATCGCTTCGCGACCATCAATCCAATCGATCGTGATTTTGCCGTTCGCTTGACGGCTTTGGATCTCGACGAGTGGCTGGTCCTGGCTGATTAGAAAATACTGCTTCACCGAAGGGCACTTCCAGTACTCGCGCGCCTTCGTGCTTCGGTCATAGGCTTCCGTTGACGGTGAGAGCACTTCGACAAGCACTTTGGGATTCAAGGCTACCAACTCTCGCCCGTCTTCAAACTTTGCCTCGCCGCATAAGATCATGATGTCGGGATAGGCACCCAAGCGGTCGGTCCGGAAAAGCAACTCGGCAGCGTGAAGTTCGCAGTCCGTCCCATGCAGCGCAGTTCCCAATCGACACGTCAGATTGGTGATGATCAGCGAATGGCGGCGCGTCCCTCCCGACATCGCAAGGATCTGGCCCTGGTAGAATTCGTTTTTGTAAATCGCTTTTTCCTCGAGCGCCAAATACTCTTC
>JBBRIO010000231.1:0-7930 GCA_038220855.1 Bryobacterales bacterium
GATCGATCTTCACATCGCGACGGGACGCCAGAAGCATGAGGAGCGGGTGGCGGCGGCGACCGGGCCGCCGCCGGAAGGGGCTTCGCCCAAAGAGGCGATGCAGCACAAACTGCGGACCGAGGCGGGACAGTCGATCTACAAAATGCGTAAAGCCATCGTGGAACCGGTCTTTGGACAGATCAAGGAGCGGCGGGGATTCCGACGCTTCAGCTTCCGTGGTGTGGGCAATGTGCGGCTGGAGTGGCAGCTGATTTGTCTGACGGGCAATCTCTTGAAGCTGTTCCGTTCGGGGTGGTCGACGCAGGTGGCCTGAGAGAGCGAGAAAAGGTGACTTTTCGCTCGTCTGGGGCTTAAATCGACCGTTTTCGACGGACCGGAGGCAGGTCACGCCGAATGGCCACGAATTCTTGTTGATATTTCGATATCGACATCGGCGGCGGCTGCGCCGGGGGGGGCCGTGCTGACCGATCAGGACGGATGGACGGCCTTATCTCCGACAGACTCCTAGTGGAGTTTTCGTTTCGCGCCCTCCATCACAGGATTCCGTCGCGGCCTACAGTGGAGAGGCAGACCGCCCGTCCATGATCTACGAGTTCCTGAGTTTCCGACTGGATTGTCGCGCCCGTACCCTCGTGAAAGAGGGCAAACCGGTGCCGATGACAGCCAAAGTCTTCGACATGCTAGTGCTCCTCGTTCAGCACCAAGGCAAGGTCGTGACCAAGGATCAGTTCCTCCAAGCGATCTGGTCCGGCGCAGTGGTTGAGGAGTCAAACCTCTCGCAGAACGTCTTCCTGCTTCGAAAACTTCTCGGAGAAAAGGAATCCGGGCAGAAGATCATTCTCACCCATACTGGGGCCGGATACTCATTCCTGCCTGAAGTAAGGGTGATGCCCGATTCGCCTCCGGCGCGGCCGGCCAGGCGCGGTTTTCTCATCCTCGCACTCGTCACGGGCAGCCTTGTGGTGATCGTGTCGCTAGCCATCGTGAGAGCGGGCCGATCCCAGCCTGGCGGCCGGAAATGGGCGGCGAGCACCAGACCGGGTGTCGAATCCTACCCAGCGCTGTCACCCGACGGCTCTCGTTTGGCGTTCACCTGGGACGGTGGAACAGCGGGTGCCCCGCGAAATTGTACATCCAAGATCTGCCCGGCGAGAACAAGCCGCTGACCGCGGCAAGTCTGCTTGTTACGAAAGGGGCCGACGACATCGTTTGCCCAGTCTGGTCTCCCGATGGCCGCAGTCTGGCGTTTGTGCAGCAAGGGCTGAGGCGGGCTGCGATCTATATGATCGCGAGCGACGGAAGTTCCGAGCGAAAAGTGAGGGATGCGCTGCCGATCACGCTGGCCGTCACCGGCTGCATTGCGGCGTTTTCACCAGACGGGCGCTCACTGGCGATGACTACAGCCGGAGCCGGAATGCAGACCCATTTGATTCGTTTGTCGCTGGAAACCGGCGTGGAGGAGGCTTTGACAGCAGCGCCCGGGGGGCGTTCATAGCGGCTCCGCCAATCCTGTGTACTCTCCCGATGGACGTCATGTGGCCTTCCTGGGGAGGAAGCCGTAGCGGGCGGAGATCAGGGTCAATAGCCCACGATTTCCCGCAACGGGAGGTTGAGCCTCGCCGTTCTCAGTGAGAACCGCAATCTTTGGAGGCTCCCGCTCTCTCCGGACGGTGTTCCATCGGCTCCCGCGACGCTCCTGCTGTCTTCCACCCGCAAGGACGAGGGGCCCGTTTTTTCCCGGGATGGCCGCAATATTTCGTTCTTCTCGGACCGCACGGGCAGCTATGAGATCTGGACCAGCGAAGCGGATGGCAGCCACCCTCGGGCCTTGACGTCGTTTGGCGGTGCCTTCGCCGGGTTGACAGACTGGTCTTTCGATGGCCGCACCATCCTCCTGGATGTGGTGACGCCCAACGGCAGTCAGGATATCTATTCCATCCCCTCGGCGGGGGGCAAAGCGGAGCCATTGGTCGTTGGTCCGGCCCTCGACGCGGCGCCCCTCGTTTCCCGCGACGATCGCTGGATCTACTTCTCATCTACCCGGAGCGGCGGCCGCTTTCAAATCTGGCGAACCGATCGTGAGGGACGAACTCCGGTCCAAATCACCAAGGAAGGTGGCCTTGGGGCACGGGAGGCGGACGACGGCTATATCTACTATGCGTCCCAGGCGCCTGCGCCCGAAATCCGCCGGGTTCCGGTGGCTAGCGGCGTGGAGGAAACCGTGCTCAGCAATCCTCGGCCCCGGTTCTTCGGTCATTGGGCCATCACCCGGGGGCGCATCTATTTAATTCGTCAACCCGACGATTCGCTGTTTGACGGTCCCCGGCCGTCGGAGCTTTGGGCCTTCGAAGTGCGAACCCGGCAAGCCCGCAAGTTGGCCGATCTCCCGGGAAGAATTCACCATACAACCCCATCTCTGGCCGTCTCGCCCGACGGCCGCACGATCGTTTATTCCCGGATCGATTCGGCGTCGGGCGATTTGTACGTCGTCGAAAACTTCCGCTAAGCCGGTTACCTGGCCAGCAAGAAGGCTTCGAAATCGGCCGGCTTCTCAGCACTTAGCCGCACCCCGGTATACGATCCTCCTGGAATCGTGGCCATCTCGTTGCCGTTTCTATCCATCAACACAGCTTCAGCGGTTCCCTTGGAGGTGAGTCGGTCTCCGCTCAGTTGGACGGTGATCCTGACTTTGCTGATGGTCGTGAGAACACGTTTCTCGTCGTAGTTGAAAATGTACATCTTCTGAAGGAACTTACTGTCCGTCACTCGGATCCACACGCCCTGGGAAGGGCTGGTGGCGCCGTCCGCCGTTGGCCCGATACAAGTTCCCTCAGCGAGGAACGTGACCAATCCGGGCGTAACCACCGTCTGGCCGGGGCGGCGGAGTTCCAGCATCCAGGCGCCGGTGAGCGTCGGATTGCGCGGCACAACCGCTTTTTCCGGGTCACCGATCCGGGCAAGAAGGCCTGGGGCGGTGGTCTGAGCGTGGGCCGCGACGGAGCCGGCGAAAATGGCGGCAAAAAGCAGAAAAGTCTTTCGTAGCATTATCATCTCCTGTTCAGTCCAGTTGGGCTGATACAGGAGTGTGGCCGATAAGGCTCAACGAAGTCCTCAGACGATCTCAAAGCTAACTTCAAACGTTCTCAAACGCCTGATTCCGCTCGGCTTGCTGAGTTGAAAGCCGGTCGTCCGGGCGGGAGCAGATGAGGCCCAGCAGGCCCACAAAATAAACCACCGGACACTTTGCGGCGTAGAGCCGAAAAAAGTTTTTGGTGGACCTGAAGGGATTCGAACCCTTGACCTCTTCCATGCCATGGAAGCGCGCTCCCAACTGCGCCACAGGCCCACTTTCGGGCAACCTTCATAGGATAACATCAGAGAAGACTTGTGACAAGAGACGAAGCTTGGCAGATTGTTTGTGAGTTTGTGCAGTCCGAGGGATTGCGGAAGCATATGCTCGCCGTGGAGACCTGCATGGTGGCTTATGCCCGCCAGCAGGGCGGCGACGAGCAGGATTACGCCGTGACTGGATTGCTCCACGATTTCGACTGGGAGATTCATCCCACGCTGCCGGATCATCCGACGAAGGGCGAGGCGATTTTGAAAGAACGGGGCGTTTCCGAGGAAATTCGGCGGGCGATTCTTTCGCATGCGGATTTCACCGGGGTCACGCGGCTCTCCCTGATGGAGAAGACGCTATTCGCCTGCGATGAACTTTCCGGGTTCCTGATGGCTTGCTCTTACGTGAAGCCGTCGCGGAGCATTCACGAAGTGGACGGAAAGTCCGTGCGGAAAAAATTGAAAGATAAGGCGTTCGCTCGGGCGGTGAACCGGGACGACGTGATTAATGGAGCGGCGGAGATGGGCCTTGATCTCGATGGCCACATTGAATTTTGCATAGGGGCGCTGCGAGCCCGAGCGGAGTTGCTAGGATTGCAAGGGACGGTTTAATCGCGGAAGCCAATCTTGGCCGGTGCTGGGCCTGGTCTTCAAAACCAGTGTGCGTCGCGTAAGCGGCGCGGTGGGTTCGACTCCCACTGGCTTCCGCCACCTTGACGTCACCTTGCGCCTGAACCCGAGAGCCTTCATACTTCAACCATGAACCTGAAGAGTGCGGCACTCCTGGCGCTGATTGGAACGTTGCTGTTCACGTTCCTGATGGCTTTGGATTTTTTAAAGGCCGTTACCGGTTTTCTCGGTGACGCGGTGCCCCTGTTCTCGTTGCTGCGATCGCTCGTTTATCTCTTCGCCAGCCTGAGCGTGACGGTGTTCTTCTTCGTTTTTCACAAGGCTCAGTCTCGATAGGCCTGAATACCCGTGCCGGAACTCGCTCTTTGGAAATGGTTATTGGGTGCCCTCTGCGCCTTCTTGATCGGCGTCGCGAAAACCGGCGTCCCGGGCATCGGCATTCTCGCTGTGCCTCTGTTCGTGTTTACAGTGGGCGATGCGCGCCTGTCGACGGCGTGGCTCCTGCCGATTCTGATCTGCGCCGATTGCTACGCGGTCATTGCCTACCGCAAGAAAGCGGCGGCGAATGCCCTGTTTTCGCTGTTGCCGTGGGTGATGGCCGGCATGGCGCTGGGCGCGCTGGTTCTCGTTTACCCGGATACGGTAATTCGGCCACTGGTGGGCGCGATCACGATTTCGATGCTGCTGCTGTTTCTCTGGCGTCTGCGGTTCGCGAGCCCGACGCCACCAACCGGCTGGTGGTTCTCTGGCTTCTTCGGCACCTCGGCGGGATTCGCCACCATGGTGGCCAACGCGGCCGGGCCGATCATGAACATCTACCTGCTTTCGAAACGGCTGCCGCGGGAAGAGTTTGTGGCGACCGGAGCCTGGTTCTTCTTCTTCGTCAACCTAACCAAGATTCCGGTGTATCTCGCGCATGGGCTATTCAGCCAACAGTCGCTGGTGTTTGATGCCGTGATGATCGCGCCGACGCTGGCGGGTGCCATGGTCGGCCGGAAAGTGATTTCGCTGATCCCGGAGCGCACGTTCCTGGCGGTCGTCATCGTGCTGGCGTTTGCGGCGACCGTGCTGCTGTTTCTTCCGGCGCGGCGCTAAGCCGGGGGCGTCGGCGCTTCAGCACCCGTCAAGCCTTGGTCGGCTTGGGCGGGCACATAACCCGGGTTGGGCTTCGGCATAGTGGCCTTGACGGCCTTGCGCCATTTCGAGAGCGCCTGCTTGAGCTTGTCGGCGACGTCGCCGTGCTGGTTAAGCAGATTTTTCTTTTCGCCAGGGTCGCGGGCCAGATTGTACAGTTCGAAGCGTTTGTCTTCGTAGAACTCGATCAGCTTCCAGTCGCCGTCCCGGACCGCGCCGCCGGGGGTGCCGCCCTGGTTCGAATAATGGGGATAGTGCCAGAAGAGGGCCCGGGGCTTGAGGGCCTGCTGCTGCAAGGCCGCCACCAGGCTGACGCCATCGATGGCTTTCGGCATAGGGAGACCGGCGAGATCGCAAATAGTGGGGAGGAAGTCGACGCTCGAGATCGGAGTCGAATTCGTGCCCTTGGCAACGCCGGGGCCAGCGGCGAGGAAAGGTACTCGAATGCCGCCTTCGTACAGGTGACCCTTGCCGTTCCGCGCCGGGGCATTGTCGGTGATCGGCGCTTTCGCTTTGCCTTCGAAGCGGAGGCCGCCGTTGTCGCCGGTGAGTAGGAAGACGGTCTCGTCAGCCCGGCCGAGTTCGACGAGTTTACGGCGCAGGCGGCCGACGGAATCGTCGAGCGTCTCCATCATGGCGGCGTAGGTGGCGTTGCCGGTAAGGCCCATGAATTCAATTTTCTGTTTGTACTTTTCGATGAGCGGGGCGGGGGCCTGGATCGGAGTATGGACCGTAAAGTGGGGAAAATACAGGAAGAACGGGCTGCCCTTGGCTGTATCGAGGAACTTTTCGGCTTCGGTTGTGAGGGCGACCGTGAGCAGGTCGTCTTTCGAGCCGCCTTGGAGGCCAGGCAGGTCAAAGGGGCCGAAGTAGCTGGCGGGCGAGCCCTTGGCGGTGCCTCCGACGTTCTTGTCGAAGCCCTGCTGTTCGGGGCCGAAGCCGTCGCCGCCGAGGTGCCACTTGCCGATGCTGGCGGTGCGGTATCCGGCGGGCTTCAAGATTTCGGCGATGGTGGTTTCGGCCAGCGGCAACTGTTGCTCGAAGGCCGGGGTGAGCACTTTGGCGGTGGGCCATTGCTTGCGTCCGGGGATCCAATCGGTAAGTTGGAGGCGGGCGGGATATTTGCCAGTGAGCAATGCCGCGCGGGTGGGCGAGCAGACGGGACAGGCGGCGTAGGCTTGGGTGAAGCGGAGGCCGTCGCGGGCGAGCGCGTCAATATGAGGTGTTTCGTGATAGGGATGGCCGGTACAGCCGAAGTCGCGCCAGCCGAGATCATCGACCAGCATCAGGACAATGCTTCGTTTGGTGGGAGCGGCGGGCAGATTGGCAGCTAAAATGCTTGAAAGGAACGTGCGTCGAGAAACATTCATGATTTACGGCACCAGAACGCTTTGATCATACGTCAGAATCAATACATGGCGCGTTGGCTGACAAAATTTCGGCGGAGCGTGGTTGGAATTTGGCACCGCTTCCTACGTCCGTGGATGCGCCCCATTCACGGCGCGTTCCCGTTGACTCGCACGGGCGTGGCGTTTACGGCCATGTTTGCGCTGGCCGTGTGGTTTCAGGGCGTGCTGCATCTGGACCTCGTGATGCTGGTGGCGGGCTTGGCGGGGCTGATGGTGGTCGTGTCGCTCTTGCTGTGCGTCGTTTTGGGATCGGCTTATCTCTTTTGGAAATCGAAGCGGGCCGTTACGCCTGGTCTTTTGGACCTGGAGACAACGATTCCGCAGCCGACCGGGTTCCGCTTACGCTATCCGCGCTGGATTCCGTTTACGGTGGCGCAGTGGCAGTGGGTGGACGATGGGGGCGGGGAGACGGCAGCGAAAATTGCTTTGGAACGGCAGGGCGTAGAGCTGGTGGAGTTAGCGTCGCCGGGCCGACGGTGCATCGTGCAGCGGGTAGTGCGGCGGTATTCCGTGAAAGATCTATTTGGGTGGGCGGAGATCGCTTGGCGGCGGACGGAGACGGTGAGTCTGCGGGTATTGCCGGAGCGCGGGATGTTGGCGCAGATGCCGCCGCCGGCCGGCATGGCCGATGGTGACGATATTTCGGACGTTTATGCCGAGCCGCGTGGGGATAGGGTGGAGATGCGGCAATATGCGCCGGGCGACCCGCTGCGCATGGTGCTCTGGAAAGTATACGCCAGGACGAACCGGATGATGGTACGGACGCCGGAGCGGAGCGTGGCCGAACGTCGGAAAGGATGTGCCTATTTGGTGACCAGTGAGCACGACGACGCGACGGCGGCGGTGGCTCGGATTGCGATTGAGCGGGGCCTATTGGGGGACGATTGGTGTTTCGCGGCCGATGGCGTGTTGCGGCATGCGACGGAACGGGAAGAAGCGCTCGAGGTGTTGGCCCGGAGCGGAGAAGCGGATTTTGCAGAGCGGGGCGGGGGACTCGGGGAATTCCTTTCCAAAATGGAATCGCAAGGATACCAATTTTGCATTTTGTTGTTGCCGCCGGAAGCAAGCGCCTGGGAACATGCGGTGAGCCAAGGGCCTTCCGGGGGCACGATGCGGATGCAGATTCTGACTGGCGTGGAGGCGGTCCGCGCAGAGCGGGACGGCCCCATGCCTTGGCAGGAGCGGGTGGCGGAGTGGTTTTTGCGACCGGGGGGCGAAACCGAGGTTACGCTAGCCGAGTTACAGAAACTCGCGGCCAGCGCGGCGGGGGTGGCGAGTACGGCAGGGGTGGCAGAACGGAAAACCGGGCACCTATTCCACGATATCCTCGGAGGTAGGGGCTAATATGACGTCGCGTAAATCAATCTGGTGGAAACTGCCCGGCGTGGTCATTTGGATGGCTGCGGTGGGGTTGCTGG
>JBBRIO010000232.1:0-7917 GCA_038220855.1 Bryobacterales bacterium
CCCGCCGCCACGTCGCCCCCGAACAAAGTCCGTCGCTTGCTCCAGCCACCGCAGGCCACCATCTCCCCGGCTTCGGCCTCCACCACAAAGTAAGTTCCGTCCCCAATCAAACGGCTGTCAACCCCGTACACCTGGGCCAGCGCTCCCTCCCGCTCCGCTGCCGAGTAATCGCCCACTTGTAACTCCCGTACCGAGAGCTCGATCAGCCGCGCGAGATCCGCCGCATCCCCCACCACCGCTTCTCGAAACGAAAAATCCATCCCGTCAGTTTACCCACCAGCGGCGGTACAGTAGGAGGGTGGAAAACGCCCCCGCCACCTTTCAGACGTCGCGGCCGTCGAGCCCCCTCTTCTGCCATCCAGACTTTCTCACCAGCCTCGAAACCTATCGCACCAAACCCATCGGCAAGCGCGCCGCCCTGCTGCTGCAACGGCTCCTCATCGACCCCGAACGCCTGCACTACAAGGCCACCCAGGGCGATAACAAAGGTTGGCGTCGCTCCCGCCTCGGCGGCTCCTCCGGCAGCCATTTCTACGCCTGGTGGGCCCCCAAGGGCGCCCTCCCGCTCCAATCCCAACCCGGCTTTGCCGATGCTCCCGCCGGTTCCTTGTTCCTCCGGGATATCCGTCATCACGACGACCACTCCCCCCTCCCTTCCCAGCGTTTCCCCGAAGACTACCTCCCCATTACCGTCCCGGAAGTCCGCGAAGAAGACTTCGGCCCCGCCCCGTGGACGACCCAACAGGCAAAATTTGCCAGCGCGCGCGACTCCGTGCGCGTCCTCAAAGGCCATCCCGGCTCCGGCAAAACCACCGCGCTGCTGCACGCCGCCGACCGTACCAGCTCGATCAACATCCTCTATCTGACTTACTCGGCGGATCTCGCCTCCCTGGCCCGTACTTACTTCGACCGCTATTGTTCCTCCTCCCGTGACTATCACGTCACCACGTTCCCTCACTTTCTCCGCGCCCTCCTCAACGTGGACCTGCCCATCACTCCTCTGTCCGAACTCCGTCAACGCTTCCGCGTTGAAATCGTCTCCCAGTCGCGCTCCCTCGGCCCCTGGGCCAACGATCTCCCCGCCCTCTTCGACGAATTCCATGCCCATATCATCGGCGGGGCGCTCCCGGCGCGGGTCGCCCGCTTCAAGGCCGCGCCCACGCAACGGATCGTCGAGGCCGACTACCTCACCAGCCGTGCGCGTTCCCTCGGCCGGGGACCCGCCGAGCAAGCCCACGCCGCCGCCGTCCGCCTCGAAAAAACCTCCGGCGCCCTCGCTCCGCGCCTCTTCCCCGACCTCCACCTCGCCTGGACCGCCATTGCGCAACTCCCTCAGCTTTCCGCCACCGCCCTACCCTGGGATTGCATCGCCATCGATGAATGCCAGGACCTCACCCCCATCGAAACCTTCTTCATCGCTCGCCTCGCTCTGCGTCTGCGCCAACTCCGTGGTCGCCCGGTCCCTCTGCTCATCGCCGGCGACGAAGCCCAAACCGTCCGCCCCACCGACTTCGAATGGGCCTGGCTCAACGATATCTTCCACGCCGAACTGGCCACCCCCGCTGTCCACAAACTCTCGTCCAACCTTCGCAGCCCCCGCCAGATCGCAGAACTCATCAATAGAGTTTGGGATCTCTACGGCTATCTCGATAAGCAGGACCGCCCCTCTGGGCAAGGCTGGGCGGCGATCGACGATGACTCTCCCGACCAGGTGCTGTACTGCGCCGCAGCCCCGGGAGAAGACCTTTCCAACCTTCTCGCCGACCTCTCTTCTCGCGAAGGCCTCGCCCTCGTCGCCTTCGGCCCCCCTCCCCCCGGTCTCCCGCAGGCCCTCACCCCGGCGGAGATCAAGGGGCTCGACTTTCACTCCGTCTGCATCGTCGACGGCGGCGAACAACTCGAGAAAATTATCCACTCCTCGGTTTCGAGTGACATTGACCACCTCTCCCGCCGGCTTGCCATCGACCAACTCCGCGTCGCCATCAGCCGGCCCACGGAGCGACTGATCTGGCTCGACATCAGCCCTCCGCCGCGTCGGGTCGCCGGCATGGTCGCCTTCCTCAACGGCAAAAACCACCTCGCTACCCATTCCGCGCTCTCCTCAGCGGCCCTGCTCAAGTCCCTCCAGGAAGAAAACCTCGATCTCGAAGAACGCATCCAGCGCTGCCAGGAAGACGCCCGTCAGTACCTCTCCATCCGGCCCGATCTCGCTTGGTCCCGCGCCCACCAAGCCGTCTCACTCTTGGGAGCAGTGGGCGATCGCAACGCGGTTCAGGACCCGCTCACGCGCAAGACGGCGCACCTTACTCTCGCCGAAGTCTGCTTCTCGCTGGCCCTGCGCAAGGTCAGGCTATCCCCCGAACTCGGCAACCCACTTCTCCTCAACGAAGCCAGCATGGCCGGCTCCAACGCCGGCGAACACGCACTGGCCGCCTTCGCCTTCTCGCTCGTTCGTCACATGAAGCTCACCGACGCCGACGAACTCAACTCCTCGGTCGATCTCATGCGCCAGTTCCCTTCCTTTGCTCCCGATCTCCCTCCCTGGGTCCTCATCGAACTCGGCTCGGAGCCCCAGCGCTGGATAGATCGTCTCGAAGCCGTCCAACATCTAGGCACCAACGCGGCGATCTGCGTTCGCGTCTTGCCTCCGTTTTTCAAAGCACTAGGCCTCCCGGATGCGGCCCAACGCACGACCAAACTGCAAACCCGGGCCGTCGAACTCCTCGTGAAGTCCCGACACTTTAAAGAGGCGCTACCAATCCTCGCCGCGCTTCCCGAGCGGAACTACAAGCTGGAAGCAATCTGCCACGAAGGTTCGAGCGACTTTGCCGCCGCCGCCGAAGCGCATCAAGCTGCGGGCAATCTCGACGCCGCCATCGACGCCTATCGCCGGGTCCCCAACTTCACGAAAGCCCTCGCCGCGATGAGACTTTCGACGAAGGCGCATCCTGCCGCACCCGCCCTCGAGTGGATCGCGGCGATGCAAACGCTAGCCGCCAAGCGCCCGGACAACTTTAACCGGGTGGTCAAACCCGAAGAGAAGAAGCTGCTCGAACAGTTGCTCGAATCGTCGCTCGGCGTCCAACGCAAAGCCCCGGCGGCCAAAAAGGTAGCGGCCAAAAAGGCAGTAGCGAAGAAGGCGGCGGCAAAGAAGGCACCTGTGTGGAAGCGCTCGGACCCTTTCTAGACCCGCCGCGCTTTATAATCCGTGAACCCTATGCGCGTTCTCCTTTCCCTGCTTCTTTGCCTACCCCTGTTCGCGCAAGGCACCCCGCCCGACTACCAACGCTTCCTTACCCTCACCGACAAGCTCCGGCCACTAACTCCCGGCATCGTCGGAGAACTCCATTGGCTTGAGAAATCCGATCGCTTTTGGTACTCCCGCTCTACCGGCGCCGGCACCGAATACCTGGTCGCCTCCGCTGCCGGGGTTAAGCAACCCGCCTTCGATCACCAACGCCTCGCCCAAACACTGGCGCAGCAGATTGGTCAGACTGTCAACCCCGCCCGACTGGCGCTCTCGGCGCTCGAATTCAAGGCCGATAGTCTGGAATTCGTCTCAAACGCCGAACGCTACGAAATCAACCTCGCCACTTATTAGCTCAAACCCCTTCCCCGGGCTTCCGAAACGCCCCGCTCCGTCCTCTCCCCCAATGGCAAATCCGAACTCTTCGTGCGGAACTTCAATATCTGGCTCCGCACGAAAGGTGCTCCTAAATCAGCCATCCCCGACGCAAAATCTACTATGTCGAATCCTCCCCATCCGACCAAGTCCAACCCCGCCCGAAGGGCACCAGTTACCCCAAGCCAGGCGACGCCGTCGACAACCCCCAGCCCGTCCTCTTCGCCATCCCTACCCGTCGGCAGACCAACGTCGACAACGCCCTCTTCCCCAACCCCTACTCGCTCTCCCGCCCCGCGTGGCGCCGGGACTCTCCGCGCGTTCACCTTCGAATACAACCAGCGCGGCCACTAAGCCTATCGCCTCATCGAAGTCGATACCGCCAGCGGCCAGCCGCTGGCGTTCGTCAAAGAAGAAGCCGCCACGTTCTACTGCTACTACTCGAAGAAATTCCGCGAAGATGTCGCCGACGGCCGCGAAGTCATCTGGACGAGCGAACGAGCAAGGTAAAAAACCAGATAACGAAAGGCCATTAGGTCGTTCGCTCGATCGCCGGCGTTGACGGTAAGGCCCGGCAAATCTACTTCCTCGTCAGCGGCTTTGATCCGCAACAAGACCCCTACTTTCACCACCTCTTCCGCGTGAACTTCGACGGCTCTAAGCTCACCCGCCTCACCTCGATCGACGCCAACCACAACGCGGTCGTCTCGCCTGATTTCCCGTCCTTCACCGACTCGTACTCCCGCGTCGATCTCCCCCAGTGTCACTGAACTCCGCCGGGTCTCACCGAATACCCTCGTGGCCACCCTCGAAAAGGCCGACGACACCGCTTTGCGCGCCTCCGGGTGGCGGCCGCCGGAAGTCTTTACCGCCAAAGGCCGCAACGGTCAAACCGATATATGGGGCCTGATCTATCGCCCTTCCAACTTCAGCCCCAACACGAAGTACCCGGTGCTTGAACACATCTACTCGGGACCGCACGACTCGTTCGTGCCCAAACGCTTCACCCCGGCCAACGCCATGCAAGCCATGGCCGAACTGGGCTTCCTCGTCGTTCGAATAGACGGCATGAGAACGTCGAACCGGTCGAAGGCCTTTCACGATATCTGTTGGAAAAACCTCGCCGACGCCGGCTTCCCGGACCGGGTCCTTTGGCACAAAGCCGCCGCGGCCCAGCACCCCACGTGTAACCTCTCCCGCGTTGGCATCTATGGCCATTCCGCCGGAGGACAAAACTCGCTCGGGGCGTTGCTGTTCCACGGCGATTTCTACCACGCGGCCGTATCCTCGGCCGGCTGCCACGACAACCGAATGGACAAGATCAGTTGGAGCGAACAATGGATGGGCTGGCCCGCGCTCATCAAGGCGAAGAAGCAGTTCGATCTGCTGGTCCTGCCCGGCGCTAACCACGGGGGTGCGCCAACTACTGCGTCGGGATCCGCCCGACTGGGACGCCGTGCAGTAAGCTACTTTACGCCCTTGGTTCCACTCGGCGGCGGGGCACCGGTCAACGAGCCACCCTTCTTGCCCCGCTTCTTAAACAGGCTGCTTGGCGTAAACTCCTGCAGAAGCGAAGAGGCAAACCCAAAATATATACCACTATTTCCCGACCGTATCCCTCCGGCCGACCACTTCTGCCCCGGGGTGTAAGTGCTCGACAACATCCCCGCGCCGTAGCTCCCCACGATTGATGGCCAATTGAAGACTTTTTTTCCATCCTGGTTATACGTCACAAAATTGAAGGCCAAGGCATGACCGATCCGCGGCATCACCTTCGTACACTTACACTGGATGTACCTCATCTCATAATGAGCCGCCGCCGCCAGCGCCTGAGAAGTCGAGTCCTGTAAGGAGTAAGTTAAGAAGCTGGTTCCGTATCGCTTGCCATAGGCGCCCCAACCCTGCCCATACTCCTGCGGCGTATTCCCCAACTGCCCAAATCCGGAACTGATCCCAGCCCGAATATAGGAGCCGGGACTCGCGCCAATCCCCCGCCACCAAACCCGCCACCGCTCCTGCGACGTCGGCGCACTCCAAGCCACTCCCCGGGGCACCCGCGTTCCCACCATCATGTCCGACTGGCTGGGTTTCAGGTTCGACGCGTCTTGCGCGCCCAGCGCCAAGCAGAAAATCAGCAATAAACCAAACAATTGAAAGATCAAAATAGAGTTCCAGTACGAACAGACGCGAATACGCCAACGCCGGTTACAGCGGATGGACCGTTCTCGGAGACTCGATCAACAGACCGTCGGCCGGATAGAGACCGCCAACGGTTCGAGTTGTTAGCGCTTGATGAACAACAAACGTCGCCGGGGTGAACTGTTTCTTTTCCAGGATAGCCAGCGCTTGAGGAATAAGTTCCGCGCCGTAGCGCTCCGGGGTCAAACCTACCGCCTCCACCAATGGACTTCCCGGGCGGCGCATCTCCATGCGAACCGCCAGACTGCCGCCCACCACGCCCATGCGGAACGAGGCATCCTGGACAGTCGCCCCGCCACCGTCGAACTCCGCAGGTAGGTTCGCAGCGCCCGAAGCCCACTCTCGAAACTGCTTCTACCGTATAGTTTCACAATTCGCGCGGGCAATGCATCCTCATCGGCACCAAACAGGATCGCCAAACCCACGCCGGCCTCAATCATTGCTTGAGCGTTCCGACTCGTCTTGGCCCGGCTCACCGGGTTGTCACGCACCAGCAATTCGACCCCCGCCTTGCCCGCCTGTTCCCGCAGACTCGTTGTCACCGCCCGTGGAAAGGGCAACCGCTCAACGTTCGAAGAGGATCTAATCCGAACCTTCTGGCGGGTCAAACGCCGGATCCCGACCCGATAACCGCGGGATCCGATTCGCTCAATGGACGCCCGCGACTCGAGCGTTCGCAGCAGCCCCAGCACCGTCTTGTGCAGACCGGTCTTATCGCGTAGATCCCGCAGACGAAGAACTTCCGTCTCGAAGATGAATATTTCCAGCACGTCGGTTCAGTACGCTTCTTTTATCCCACTGTTTCCTCATCCGCAGCAAACTGCTTCGCCAGCCGGACGATTGACTTCGTCTGCCGCCTTCTGATAAACCTACTCAGCCTCTTGCCGCCGTCGGGCTCCGAGGGCAAACCAGCTTCGAGGGAATCATGCCGCCACTTCGCTCCGTCGCATTCGCTGCGATTCTTTGGGCAATCGCCCCGCTTTACGCCCAGCAATCCACCGGCTCCATTTCGGGCTCCGTCCGCGACGCCTCCGGTCTGCCCCTGGCGACCTCCCAAATCCAGCTCACCAACACCGCCACCGGCGTCGAACGGAAAGCCCAGACCAACGAGTCGGGCGACTTCGTCCTGACGAGTCTCGACCCCGGCCCCTACAAGCTCACCGTCCAGGCCGGTGGCTTCAAAACCCTCGACCGCACCCGGATCATTCTCAGCGCTTCCGAGCGCCTCTCGGTCGGCAACCTCGTGCTGGAACTGGGCAACGTCAGCGAGCGGATCACCGTCACCGCCGAAGGTCTGGCCGTTCAAACGGCCAGCAGCGAACGCTCCGGCTCGATTACGGGAACTCAGGTCGAAGGGCTCCTCGTCTACGGCCGCACCATCACCTCACTTATCGCCCTCCTCCCCGGCGTCGTCGACCCGGTCGGGGCCGGGGCCCGCAGTATCCTGGGCGGCAATGCGACCAACTTCAACATTAATGGCAGCCGCGCCGCGCAGAACAACTTCACCCTCGATGGCGTCACGATGACCGCCGTCGGCGGCGCGCCCAATGGCACCTTCGGCGTAAGCTCAGAGTCGGTTTCCGAAGTCAAAATCTTACTCAGTAACTACCAGGCCGAGTACGGGCGCCTTTCAGGCAGTAATGTCCAGATGATTACAAAATCCGGTACCCGCGCCTTCCACGGCAGCGCCCTTTATTACAAACGCCACGAACAGTTCAACGCCAACAACTTCTTCAACAACCGGGTGGGCGTCATCAAGCCGATCAACCGCTTTAACACTTACACCTACAACATCGGCGGGCCGGTCGTCTTACCCGGCAAGCGCGGCGCCAACCGCGACAAAATGTTCTTCTTCTGGAACCACGAGTACGTCCCCCAGAAGACTTCCAGTGCCACCCAACAAGTAACCATGCCGACCGCTCTCGAGCGCGAAGGCAACTTCTCCCAAACCGTCGACGTCAACGGACGCCTCGTCACCGTCCTCGACCCCATCACCCGCCAACCCCTGCCCGGGAACATCGTCCCCGCCAGCCGCGTCGACCCCAATGGCAAAGCCCTTCTCAGCTTCTTCCCCCTGCCGAACTTCCTCGACGTCA
>JBBRIO010000233.1:0-7897 GCA_038220855.1 Bryobacterales bacterium
ATGGCTTCCACCGCCACCTTGGCTTTCAAGGTCGGCGAGTGAGTCTTGCGTGTTCGAGGCATTGATTCTCCTTCATTTTCACTGCCCTCATACACTTAAGCAATCCCCAATCTCATGTCTAGTTTTCGGGGTCCACCACACCTAGAGGCGTACACCCCAATGAACCGGGTAGCATTGGGGTGCTCAACGACGATTCCAGCTTCTGAGAGATAGTGTGTCCTTTCACGAATGATGACCGGAGCGCCAGACATGCCTTGACGTGTAGTAGCGTCAATAAGCACTCGACGTTGCGTACGCTCAGTTTCAAGGTGTGGTTCTGATGCATTGGTTCCACTCTTCCAGATCGGCGTCTCGACAAAATGGGTAAATCCAAGGGGGTAGCCGAGCACAAACACTTGGGACCCAACGCTAATCGCCATGTCGTTCTGGCTTGCGATCTCATTGATCCCGCGAATGTAGTAGTCTTCGCGATTGAGGTCCAGTCGGAGCACGCCGACGTCAACCGCAGGGCCTGTTTTGTGTTGATACCACTTTGCCGAACCCTGATCGTCAAATAGTGAAGCAGACAGATCTTGAATTGAAACGTCCGAAGTACCTTCGGAGCTCCTCTGGTTCCTGATGAGCCGGAAGACGATTCGATCCGGGAGCGCATGGCCTTCATGCAGAGGCTGGTTCGGTGGGCAGGCGCTTCGCCCGGACAAAACGTGCCAGTTGGTAACCAACCATAGGGCGTCGTCGCCGCCAACTTTTCCGGTATAAAAGAACCCTGTTGCGCTACCAAGCCTCAACTCGCCACGATACGGCTGAAGGCACACAACTGCGAAGTTGAGGGCATCAACATTCGACAATGGGCTGTTGTGGTTCATAGAAAAGATTGAAAGCTCCTGTTGAAGAACATTCCGCTTAAACGGGTGATCGACAGAAAAACAACGCTTTCCGTCAGGGTATTTGTACGTACTTTGCGCAGTGGCTCGAAAGGCGTTGCTGACGAGTGTCGCTAAGGGTCAGTCTCACATTCCCGGGGACGGTTTACGTGCAATCCTAACGCGTAGCTCTAAGCGTCTATTCGCAATGCAAGAGCTAGAGCGCAATACCGGAAGGATTCGAGCAAAGCTCAGTTGAAGAGTTGCTCTTGCTCGCGGTAGATGTGACGCCGGCGAGCAGGGCATACCTCAATGCGCCGGCTCAAACAGACGGAAACACTTCACTTTTGGGCTGGCTTTGGGGTTGGCGATTTAACGGTATCGAATCGGTGTGATCGAGTTGAATTTCGCGTCAGGTGGCGGTTTCACTTGGACAGATAGTCGGCACGTCGAACCGCACTTTGTCCGAATCGCTCTTAGATTCAGTGATATTCGGAAGTTGGCCATAAGTCCCGCTCTAGGAAACGAAGAAAGCCCCAATGGCGAAAAAGGGGCCCCGCCTCGTTAAATCACCGCCGTTACAGGGGAACCAAACCTACCCCCGCCCTCACCCCGGCCGCTCCTGAGCCTCGCTCGAATCGCTGAAAATCTCCTCCCGGATGATCCGGTCCGTCGCCTCCCGCAAGTACTGCTCCAACGCATCCCGCAACTGACAATACTCCGGCCACAGCACCCGGTCCAAAAACGAACGATCCACCTTCAACATCAACGTCGTATGCCGCTGCCGCCGATACCGGAACGGCGCTAACCCATACCGCCGGCACAACGCCGACAGCAGACGCCGCTGCCACTGGTCGCTCAACGAAAACTGCATCTCCACGAGCGGCTCTTCAAAAACGACCCGTGGCCCGCTTCGCGTTTCCGGTTGCGACGACTTCAACGCCTCCTTCACCCGCGCCATCGCCGCCCCCGCGGCCTCTCGCTCTCCGGCGGTCTGAGCCCCTTCAAACAACGCCGCAATCTTCCGCAGCCGCTCCCGCAACTGCTCCTCAGTCATCGCCACGCGAACACCGTCACCTCACCAGTTTCCAAAAATACAAATCCCGCCCCTCGGCACCTGTTTCCCATACCCCATCATATTGCCAACCCGGGGGGCGAACTTCGCGCGCGCCCCCCCCCGGCCCCACAAGCGTTACTACGGCAACCCGGCCTTCTTCATATCCCCAGCTTTAAATATGCTCAGCGCTCCCAAGTCAATATACTTCTTCACCGCCGCATTAACCTCCTCAACCGTCAACGCCGCCACCTTCGCCTCCATCTGGGCCGACCAATCCATGCGGCGTCCATGAAACTCATAGCCGGATAACATCCCTAACAGCGTCTGATCCTGCGTTCGCTGCACCTGTTGCGCCTGCAACCAAGCCTTCTTCCCCTTCGCCACTTCCTCCACCGAAAATCCTTCCGTCAGGATCTTGGTGAACTCTTCCTTCACTCCATTCTCGAGCTTCGCCAGATTCTCCGGAGCCAGAATGGCAAACACCTGCATCGAACCGCCGTTCTCCTTCGTACCGGCCCCCAGACTGGAGCCGGCTCCGTAGCTCCAGCCCTCCTTCTGGCGGAGACGATTAAACAACCGCGAATCAGCGTTCTGTCCGAACAGGTAATTGGCAAAGGATATCGCCGGATAGCCCGGGTCTTCGTCCGTCAGGGCGATGTTCATGCCAGCCATAAACATGGCATTAGCCTTGTCGGGAGTGTTGATCGTCTTGTTCACCGCTTCCACTTTCTTATAGACAGACAAGGTCCGCGCATAACCCTTCGGCGATTTCCAATCACCCAGCAGTTCCCGCAACTGTTTTTCCACCGCGGCAGGATCAAAATCGCCCACCACCGTAATCACCCCGCCGCTCGTCCCCCCGAAGAACTGCTGGTGAAACGCCTTGACATCATCCAACTTGGCCGCCTTCGTCGCTTCGATGCTCTCTTCGAAAGTCTTCACGGCGCGGATGTCGCCCTTCGGATACGGACGCAAATGCTTAGCCAATTGCAAACCCGCCAACGCTTGCGGCTCTCGCAGATTCGCCTCGTAACTGGCCAAAATCGATTGCTTCAGGGTGTCGAACTTCCGCTCCTCAAAACTTGGCTGCCGTAACACCTCCACCGCCAGACTCAACGCCCCAGCCAAATTCTCGCGCGTGGTCTCCACATTCGCGGCCCCGAAAGTGGCCCCCCCTCCTACGTTCAGGCGCAACTTCAGCTTGTCCGCGGCGTCTTGAATCTGTTGCCGCGTCTTGGTCTTCGTACCGCGCATCAACATCGACCAAGCCAAACTAGCCGAATCCTCAATGCCAAACAGAGACTTCTCGTCGCCTACCCGCAGCGTGATCCGCCCATAAACGGTATTGCCCCGATTCTTCTTCGGCATCATCACTAACTTCATGCCGTTCGGCAGCGTCGCGCGCTTGGTGCGGCCATCAATGTTAGCCGGACTCGGGTCAAACACCTCTCCCTCGGCCATGGCCGCCCGGCCCTTGTAGTTCGTCACTAAATCGGTAAAGTCCGGCGGAGGCGGAATTTCGGCGCGGTCCGGCTTTTCTACCGGAATAAACGAACCCACAGTCCGGTTATCGTCTTTCAAATACGCCTTAGCCACCCGCTGCACATCCTCCGGAGTAACCTTCTGTAACCGGTCCCGGCCGACAAACAGCATCCGCCAGTCCGCCATCGAAGCAACCTCGCTCAACGAAATCGCGATCTGCTGCGAATTGGTCATCATCAGCTCAATCTGTTTGTTCAGGTTCGCCTTCGCCCGGTCCACCTCCTCCTTGCTCGGTGGCTCTTTCACCACCCCTTCCAACGTGGCGTACATCGCCTTTCTCGCTTCGTCCAGGGACTGATCTTTCCGCACCTGCGATCCGAACATCAGCAACCCCGGATCCGCCCCCTGCAGGCCGAATCCAAAAACTCCCGCCGCCTTCTTACTCTCCACCATCGATTTGTACAAACGTCCCGACGGGTTATTCCCAAGCACCGCGGATAAAACTTCCAGCGCCTCGGAATCAGGATGGATACCGGAGGGAATATGGTAAGCCGCCAGCAACATCTGCATGTCCCCTACCCGGCGCACCGTTACCGTGCGTTCTCCGTCCTGCGTCGGTTCCGTCGTCCAAATCTTGTCCAGCTTCCGTTCCGGCCGTGGAATTGCCCCAAAGTTCTTTGCCACCAATGCCAGCGCTTTGGCTTCGTCAAATTTCCCGGCAATCACCAGCACCGCGTTATCGGGCTGGTAATACTTGCGGTAGAACCCTTGCAACCGTTCAATCGGTACATTTTCGATATCGGCCCGCGACCCGATAGTCGTCTTGCCATAGTTATGCCATTCGTACGCCGCCGCCTGCGTCCGCTGCATCAGCACCCGCATCGGGCTGTTTTCGCCCGCTTCAAACTCATTGCGGACCACGGTCATCTCCTTATCCAGGTCGCTTTTGGCGATCAGCGCATTCACCATCCGGTCGGCTTCCAACTCAATCGCCCATTGCAGATTGTCATCGGAAGCGTTCACGGTCTCGTAGTAGTTGGTGCGATCGAGCCAAGTACTCCCGTTGAACTGCGCGCCATGGTCGCTTAGCTCTTTAATGATGTTGCCCCGGCTCTTCGTCGGCTTAAAGACCATATGCTCCAGCAGGTGAGCCATTCCGGTCTCCCCGTAGTTTTCGTGCTTCGATCCGACAAGGTAGGTGATGTTAACGGTCAGTTTCGGGCTGGAAGCATCGGGAAACAGAAGCAACCGCATTCCGTTCGTTAATCGATATTCCGTAATGCCTTCCACCGTCGACAGCTTTTGTAAGCCGCCGGGGAGAGCGGGTTGCCCCATCAGCAACCCAACCGAGGAAAAAGTCAGAAATAAGAGCATTGCCGACAGCGGAGTTTTCAGTTTCATAATCGTTGCTTCTGTTCTGTAGAATATCGTCATTTTCGTTTTGCGTTTGGAGGGCGTCGTCTATAGGAACTGCGCAAGTCGCCGGAAAGGGGGGCCAACGCTCTACCGCACAACCAATTCTGCGTGCCTCCTCTGCCTGAGAACCATAAAACCCGAATCTACAATCAAAAGCCTTCAGCCCAATTGCCCGGTCAGCCAACTCTTGGCGAACTGCCAGTCCCGCTTAAGCGTGGCGACGGAAATCCCAAGTGCTTCCGCGGCTTCGGCGTCGCTAAGGCCGCCGAAGAAGCGCAGTTCGACGGTCTTGGCGGCACGGGGATCGAGTTCTTCCAGCCGCCGTAATGCTTCATTCACGGCCAGCACCCGGTCGTCAATTGCAATGGCGGGGGCGTCGGAATCCCAGAGCGAAAGTTTCACGACGTCTCCTCCACGCTTCTCGCTTTGCACCCGGCGGGCATGGTCGACTAAAACTCTCCGCAACTGTTGCGCGGCCACGGCGTAGAAGTGGGCGCGATCCTTCCAATCGATCGGCTCGGAGCGGCAGAGGCGAAGATAGGCCTCGTGCATCAGCGCCGTGGTTTGCAAAGTGTGTTCTTTACTCTCCCGGCGCATCTCGCGGGCGGCCATCTCGTGCAACTCACGGTAGACTACTTCCATAAGTTGATCGGCGGCTTTCGCATCGCCGAGCCGCCAACCGTGAAGCAGTTCTGTGATGGCTGGAGAATCGTTGGGATCCATTGCAGACGATTATGAGCTACTTTTTGATAGTGCCGCGCTAACCTACGCGGAGAGCCGTACAATGACGCCCGACGAACTCAGCCGAATCCGCGCGATCTATGAGCAGGCGGTGGCCTTGAACGGTCTCGACCGGGATCTCTATCTCGCCGCCGAATGTGCGCGAGACGCCAAATTACGGGACCAAGTCGAGTTGCTCGTGCACGCTCACGCCAACATCCCGACGTGGTTGCACCGGCCCGCCGTAGCGCCCGCGTTGGTACTCCCTCAACTGGAAGGCCGGCGTTTGAACGGTTACACGTTGCTTCGCGAGATCGGGCGGGGCGGCATGGGGACGGTCTATCTGGCGGAGCGTTCCGACGAGATGTTCCACCGGCAGGCGGCCATCAAGCTTGTCACGTCGACCGTCGACGCGACCCGGTTCCAGCACGAGCGGGAGATTCTGGCTTCGCTCGATCATCCGAATATCGCTAAATTGCTGGATGCGGGCGTGACGCAGGAAGGTTGGCCGTACTTCGTGATGGAGTTCGTCGACGGTCAACCGATTCATCGGTGGTGCGAGGAGCGGAAGCTGAACACAAGCCAACGGGTGGCTTTGTTCGGCGGCGTTATTGATGCTGTCCGTTACGCCCATCAGCGTCTAGTGGTGCACCGCGACTTAAAGCCGAGCAACATCTTCGTGACCACGGAGGGCGTCGTGAAGCTGCTCGACTTCGGAATCGCGAAGGTCCTGCCTCGCGCGATCAGCGAGGAGCCGCCGGAGACCGAGACATTTTCAATGTTGATGACGCCCGAATATGCGAGTCCGGAGCAAGTGAAGGGCGCGCCGGTCACTACGCTTTCCGATGTGTATTCGCTAGGGGTCGTCCTTTACGAATTGCTAACGGGGCAGCGGCCCTACCGGTTGCAGCGGGCGGCGAAACAGGAGATGGCCCGGGTGATTGCGGAAGATGAACCGGCTCGTCCGAGCCAGGTCGTGGACCGGCAGATCAGCGAGGGATTGGCCGGTGATCTGGATTCGATTCTGTTGATGGCGCTGCGGAAGGAACCGGAACAGCGGTACAGCTCGGCGGAATCATTCGCTGATGATCTGAAGCGGCATTTGGAGCAGCGTCCGATCCAGGCGCGGGAGGCGACTCCGTGGGAGCGGTTTATGAGGTTCCGGCGCCGCAATCCCGGCGGATTCGTCGCCGGGGCTACCGTGGGAACGTCATTTATCGCCGGACTGGTGGCAGTGGGTTGGCAAGCCCGGAACGGTCTTCAGGCCGCTGCGCTGGATTCAGGCACGAAACTATTCTTCGCGCCTTTTTGGCTGTTCTTTTGCGGTTTCGGCGTGAGTACCGTTTGTGGGGTGGCCTATTTTTCGAAGGCGAGGAAGTCCTTGCAGTGGGGTGCTGCCGTCGGCGGCCTTTTTCTAGGACTAGGAATGGTTGGCCGGGCGCGCTTCGAAAACAGGTTGGGCTGGTGGAGCAGCCGCGTTCCAGGGCAAGAGGATCCGCTTATGCTTTTGTCGCCGTTGAGCTTCTTGGCCGCCTCGCTCGTGGGCGCGGCTCTGCTGTTGCTTCTCTCCGTCGTCGGACGCCGGTTTGGCTGGCGGGGCCAAACCGCCTCGCTGGTAGTTTTGGCCTCTTGTCAGGTCGTGCGAGAGCGTATTTGGTTTGGGGAGTTGATTCCGGGACTTAGTTTTCAGCCGGGTGTGTTCCCGATGGTCAGCGGTGCGGGCACCGTTGTCGCCTTTGGAGCTGTAGCCTTGCTGGTGATGAACCTGATAGCAGGCCGGGAGCACAAATGACGCCGAAGGACCTCAGCCGCATCCGGGAAATCTACGAGCAGGCGTTTGCTCTGAGCGCGGAGGAACGAGAAGTTTATCTAACCGCCGAATGTGCGGACGACGCCAAATTACGGGACCAAGTCGAATTGCTCGTGCACGCTCACGCCAACATCCCGACGTGGTTGCACCGGCCCGCCGTAGCGCCCGCGTTAGTACTCCCTCAACTGGAAGGCCGGCGCTTGAATGGTTACACCTTGCTTCGCGAGATCGGGCGGGGCGGCATGGGAACGGTCTATCTGGCCGAGCGTTCCGATGAGATGTTCCACCGGCGGGCCGCCATCAAGCTTGTCACGTCGACCATCGACGCCACCCGGTTCCAGCACGAGCGGGAGATCCTCGCTTCGCTGGATCATCCCAATATCGCCAAGTTACTCGATGCCGGGGTGACCGCGGAGGGCTGGCCTTACTTCGTGATGGAGTATGTGGACGGTCTGCCGATTCATCGCTGGTGCGACGAACATAACCTCGATACGAGCCAGCGCGTGGTGTTGTTCACTGGGGTGATTGCCGCGGTTCGGTATGCGCATC
>JBBRIO010000234.1:0-7879 GCA_038220855.1 Bryobacterales bacterium
ATCTACGGCGGAGTCGGCATGGGCAAAACGCACCTGATGCACGCCATTGGCCGTACCCTTACCGAACGACATGCTTCCATGAGGATTGTTTATACGTCGAGCGAACGCTTCATGAACGAGATGATCGACTGCATCAAAACTGATCGTATGTCGACGTTTCATCAGCACTACCGCAGCGCCGATATCCTGTTGGTGGACGACGTTCAAATCCTCGCGAACAAAGAACGAACCCAGGAAGAGTTTTTCCATACCTTCAACGCCCTCCACGAAAACGGGAAGCAGATCGTCCTGAGTTCCGATCAGCCTCCCAAGCAGACATCCGGCTTGACGGACCGGCTCCGCAGCCGCTTCGAATGGGGATTAATGGTGGATGTGCAGCCGCCAGACCTCGAGACGAAAATGGCGATTCTGGACAAAAAGTCGGAGGCCGAAGGAATTCATCTCCCCGAAGATGTCCGGATCTACATCGCCACCAAAACCAAGTCGAACGTTCGCGAGCTGGAAGGGGCCCTCGTGAAGCTGATGGCCTACAGTTCGGTCATGGATTCTCCCATCACTCTTTCGATGGCACAGCAGGTCTTAAAACAGCTTTCCGGGGGTAGTGAGCGGCGAATCACGATCGACCTGATTGTGCGGGCGGTGGCGGAGAAGTTTAGTTTGCAGCCGTCACAGCTGAAACTGAAGACCAATGTGCAGAACATCGCCTACCCGCGCCAGATTGCGATGTATCTCTGCAAGGAACTAACGCAGTCTTCATTGCCCGAGATCGGCCGCTATTTCGGCGGCAAGCATCATACGACGGTGTTGCACTCCGTGAACAAGATCGACAAGCTGCGACAGACCGACCTAGATTTAAACAGGCTGCTCCACAGCCTAATCGACTCAATCTAAAGGTCTTTACAAATGTTTTCCACAGACCCCCCCCAGAATTACCAGTGGAAGCCTGTGGGTGAAATACGAGAGACCGGAATATCCTCCGGCGTCAACAGCGGAATCCACTCCTTCCCTGAGCAGGAAGCGGTAATATTTTGTATAATTTAGGAAGGATTCCACATTTCCACAGCTCCTACGAATCCGGTTATAGAAATAACGGTTTAATTTATGGAATTCACAGTTAGCAAAGCCGATCTGGTCCGTGAGCTGGGCCTCTCTCAGGGCGTGGTCGAAAAGAAGTCGACCATCCCGATTCTCTCGAACGTCCTGCTCGAAGCTGACGGCGACCGTTTGTCGCTCACGGCGACGGACCTCGAGCTGGGCATTCGCTGCGGCTGCCCGGCGAAAGTCAAAAAGAGCGGGTCGGGAACCATTCCGGCCAAAAAGCTACTCGATTACGTCCGGCTGTTGCCGGATGGAGACATCTCGATCAAGTTCGCTGATAATCAATGGGCGTCCATCACGTCCGGTCGGTCGAAGACCCGGATTGCCGGGATGAGCCGCGAGAGCTATCCCGAACTCCCCGAGATGCCGCAGGTGTTGGCCGAACTGCCGGTCAAACGGTTGGCGGCGATGATCACCCGGACGATTTTCGCTATCTCGGCCGAAGAGAGCCGTTTCACGCTGAATGGCGCTCTTCTGCTCGTAAAGGCTCATGGCCTGACGATGGTCTCGACCGACAGCCACCGTCTGGCGATGGTGGAATGCCCCATGGAGATCGACGGCTTCTCGCCGGATCAATCCTACCGGGCTCTGCTGCCGCGCAAGGCTATGGGCGAGCTAGCGCGATTGGCGGCCGAAGCAAGCGACGATAGCAAGCTGCTTTTCGCCGGTGACGAAAACCATCTGTTTTTCCAGATTGGCGAACGGCTGTTGATCAGCCGGAAGTTGACGGGCAATTTCCCCGACTTTGAGCGGGTGTTGCCGAAAGAGCATCCGAACAACGTGACGCTCACGAGGGATGAGTTGAAGGCTTCGCTCGAACGGGTCATGCAGTTTTCCGACGAACGCTCCCGGGCGATCAAGGTCGGTGTGTTCCCCGGTGAGTTGAAGTTGCATTCGTCGCTTTCCGATACCGGAGAGAGCGAGGAGACGATCACGGCGACCTATGAAGGGCCGAACGTCGAGATTGGCTTCAATGCGGCTTACATGCTCGACTTTTTGCGAGCCAGCAACGAAGACAACGTTCAATTTTTGTTCAAGGACTCGGCTAGTGCCGGTGAATTGCGGCCGGTGAGCGATGGAACCCTAAACTATCGTTACATCGTTATGCCGATGAGGATTTGATGAGTACGACCCCTAACCCAAACCAGAACGAATATAACGCGAGTAGCATCAAAGTTTTGGAGGGGCTGGAAGCCGTTCGGCTCCGCCCCGCGATGTACGTAGGCTCCACCGGCGACCAGGGTTTGCATCACCTCGTTTATGAGGTAGTGGATAACTCTGTCGATGAGGCCTTGGCTGGCTATTGCGACACGATTGACGTGGCGATCCGGAGTGATAACTCGGTATCGGTGCAGGATAATGGTCGTGGCATTCCGGTTGGCATTCATGCTGAAGAAGGCGTCTCGGCCGCGCAGGTGGTGTTGACCAAGCTGCACGCGGGCGGGAAGTTCGACTCGAACACGTATAAAGTTTCGGGCGGGTTACATGGCGTGGGCGTAAGCTGCGTGAATGCCCTTTCGGAGCGATTCGAACTCGAAATCTGGCGGGAAGGCCACGTTTGGACGCAGGATTACGAGAAGGGCGTTCCTCTCGCACCGTTGAAGCAGGGCGGGAAGGTTCCACTGAAGCGTACCGGCACGCACATCACGTTCAAGCCGGATACGACGATCATGGATGCAACGGTCTACAACTTCGATACCCTGGCCTCGCGGCTGCGACAGTTGGCGTTCTTGAACAAGGGCATCACGATCAATCTCTCCGATGAGCGCGTAGACCCGACGCATGTGTTGATATTTCACTACGAAGGCGGCATCTCCGAGTTCATCAAGCATTTGAACAAGTCGAAGGCTGTGTTGCACGAAAAGCCGATCTACTTCGAAGGAGAGCGGGAGTTGCCGAACGGCGGCGTGCTGACGATCGAAGTAGCGTTGCAGTACAACGATGCTTATACCGAGACGGTGTTTAGCTTCGCCAACAACATCAACACGGTAGATGGGGGCACACATTTGAGTGGCTTCCGGAGCGCTCTTACTAGGACGATCAACGCGGCGGGTCAGGCGGCCGGATTGTTCAAAGACGTCAAAGAAAACCTGAGCGGTGATGACGTGCGCGAAGGTTTGACGGCCGTAGTGAGTGTGAAACTGCCCCAGCCCCAGTTCGAAGGGCAGACCAAGGGCAAGCTCAACAGCGACGTGTCCGGGTACGTGACCGGGGTTATCAACGAGAAGCTGGGCGAGTTCTTTGACAAGAACCCGTCGGTGATGAAGAAGATCGTCTCGAAGGCGATTGACGCCCAGCGCGCGCGGGAAGCGGCGCGGAAAGCTCGGGATTTGACCCGGCGGAAAGGCGCGCTAGATTCGGGCGGGTTGCCGGGGAAGTTGTCCGATTGTCAGGAGAAAGATCCCGAGAAGTGCGAGATCTACCTCGTCGAGGGTGAATCCGCCGGTGGGACCGCCAAAAGCGGCCGCGACCGTAAGTTCCAAGCGATTCTGCCCTTGAAGGGAAAGATT
This sequence comes from Bryobacterales bacterium, assembly GCA_038220855.1. GTDB lineage: Bacteria > Acidobacteriota > Terriglobia > Bryobacterales > Bryobacteraceae. Next base: position 3,609 of record JBBRIO010000234.1, read on the forward strand.
CTGAACGTCGAAAAGGCCCGCTACGACAAGATGTTGGGCCACGACGAAATTCGGCACATGATTACCGCTATTGGAACGGGTATTGGAGTCGCCGACTTCGATATGACCCGGCTGCGGTATCACAAGATCATCATCATGACCGACGCCGACGTCGACGGTTCGCACATCCGGACGTTGTTGCTGACCTTCTTCTTCCGGCACATGCAGGAGCTGATTACGCGGGGCCACGTCTACGTGGCGCAGCCGCCGCTCTATCGGATTAAGAAGGGCAAGAGCGAGAAGTACATCAAGGACGATAAAGAGTTCACCAAGGAGATTCTGCGCCGGGCCACCGAGAATATGACGGTGGAATATGGCGGAGAAAAGCTGGAAGGGGCCGAGTTGCGGAACTTCCTGCTGTCGCTGGATGAGCATCAATTGCTGTTTAAGCGGTTGGAGCGCCGGGTACGCGATCCGCGGGTGGTTGCCGTGCTGGCGCGGCCGGATCTGCCACTTGATACGAAGGCGGACTTTCAGGACAAAGCGAACGTCGAAGCGTTGTATAACCCGTTGCTGGAAGCTAAGGTGCCCGGCTTGCAGTTGAAGCAGGACGAGTTGCACGCCGCGTGGTCGATTACGTTCTTTGACCCGACGAATGCGGAGCGGGAAGTGGGCGTGGACCTGGCTGTGATCCCGGAGTACCGGAGACTGCGTACGTTGGCCAAGCAGTTAGCCAAGTACAATACGCCTCCGTTTCTGGTGACGAAAGGCGAGAGGAAGGAGACCAAGCAGAATTGGTCTGATTTGCTCGATTACCTGAAGTCGGAAGGGATGCGTGATGCTTCGGTGACCCGTTACAAAGGGCTGGGCGAGATGAACGCCGAGCAGCTGTGGGAAACGACGATGAACCCCGAGGCGCGGACTTTGCTGCGGGTGGATTTGGCGGACCTGGTGGAAGCCGACACGATCTTCTCGACCCTAATGGGTGAGGACGTCGAACAGCGCCGGAAGTTCATTGAGGATAACGCCCTGGATGTCCGCAACCTGGATATCTAAAGCTGTCCTGGGCGTGATTTTGCCGGGGTTACTCCTGGCCGTTGACTCCGCTGCTTTGCTGCAGCGGGCGGATGAAGTGGACCGGCAGAACGAAGAGCTGCGGCGGAGCTATGTCTACCGGGAGTTGCAGACAAACTGGAATAACCAGGAGGGCGCGGGCAAGTCTCGCTCCGGGTTGTTCGAGAACCTGTTTGTGGAAGGGTTGCGGTACCGGAAGCGTCTGGAACGGAACGGCAAGCCTCTGAGTGCCAAGGAGCAGAAAGAGGTGGAGGCGGCGATGCAGCGGACGGCCGAGCAGCGACGGGCGGAGCGGAAGAAGGCGGGCAAGGGCTTTTTTAGCCGGGTTTACAGTTTCCGTTACGGTTACGTGGGCGAGGTGGCGCGGGTTAGTGATTGTAGCGCAGTGGGGGAAGAAGCCGGGAGTTGGGTGATCCGGTGCGAGCCCAAGGCTGGGTTTGTGGCGACAACAGAGGTGGAGCGGGAGCTGCTCTGTTATCGGCAGACGTTCTGGGTAGACCAGAAGGAGATGGCGGTGGCCGGGCGGCGGGCGGAGGTGATCCGCGCCGGGGCCGACTTGAAGCCGGGAAGTGTGATGGACGAGCGGCGGTCGAGAGAGGGCGGCGATGGCCCTTGGGTAGCGCGAAAAATGTGGATTCGTTTCGAGGCTCCGCGGGGAAAGGGCTACCAGGCGCACGAGTTCTCCGACTACAGGCGGTTCGCGGTGGAATCGACGATTACCGTCGATCCACAGCCCGGAGTGCCGCCAGGTCGTCCGTAAAGATTCCGTCATCGCCGAGAGGCTTCGGAATAGATGAGGATTTCGGCTGCCTTTAGGTTTTGCTTGTGCGGTTCGGGACGACGAGGGGTATGGACGGGATCGGTTTGTGCATGGGTTGGAGAGTTCTGTGGTGTAGCCGGGTCCATTTTGGTTTCGACCATCAGGCGGGCCTTTGGAATTTCGGCGCGGGAGAGGGGAGCTATGAAGTCGTGGTGTTGGTGACGGAGAGATCGAGTTTCAAGAGGTCGGTGCCGTTGGGTGGGTGCATTCGTAGGCGCGGTGAGCGATGACCAGAGGCTCCACGGTTTACACTGGGGGCTTGGATCCTGCTTTGTATCGCGTGGTGTTGGCTAGTCCACGCAATCCGCTCAATATCGGCGCCGCGGCGCGGGCAATGAGTAATTTTGGCCTGACCGATCTTCGACTGGTGGACGCCTATCGGGTGGCAGTCGACGAGGTGAAGGCGGCGACTCATGCCGGCGCGGTGGTGGAAGCGGCGCGGGAATATCCCTCGATTGCCGCAGCTGTGGGAGACACGACGCTCGTGGTGGGTACGTCGTCGGTGGGGAATCGGGAGATGCAGTTGCCGCTGTATCGGCTGGAGGATGCGGCCCGGCGGATTCGGAAACATAACGGGCCGACGGCTTTGCTGTTTGGGTCCGAGAAATCGGGGTTGTCGAACGAGGAGATGAGCTACTGCCATTTTCTGATGCGGATTCCGACGCGGGAGCCACACGGGTCGATGAATCTGGGACAGGCGGTCGCCGTGACGTTGTATGAGCTGAGTCGCGATCAGCGCTGGAAGGCGACTCCGGCGCTGCCGCAGGGCTTGGCGACGGCTGAGGCGGTGGACCGGTTTACGGGTCTGGTGCGTGAGGCGTTGGACCTAAGCGGATACGTGAATGAGCGGGTGGTGGAATCGATGGATTTGAAGCTGCGGCGGCTCGTTCGGCGGATGGATCTATCGGTGCGGGATGCTATACAGTGGCAGGGAATGGTTCGGCAGGTGCTTTGGAAATTGAGGAATCCGTTATGAAATATTGGCTCTTATTGCTCGTGTTGTTGGTGGGGTGCATGCCGGCGACGGACAAGCCGAAGGTGGTGGTCTCGATGGATTCGCCCGCTTACGACGCGGCGTTTTGGAAGACCTGGGGCGACGGACAGGCGGAGCTGACGAGCTACGATTTGATCTACCCGCGGTACGGTGCGCCACGGAAGGGGACGGCGGTGGCGATCACGGTGGCGGAGACGTTTTCGAACTCGATGCGGGTGAAGAGCGACCCCGGGGTGCGGCCGGCGAAGGACGAGTTTCCGGTGATGAAGTTGAACCTGGTGGAAGACTTCCAGACGGGGATCTATGACTACAACCTGCAGCTCTCGGCGTTTGTGGCTTTATCGTCAGTGAACGGGAAGCCGGCGGGGGCACCGACGAAGGTGACTTGGTCGAGCCAGGAGTGGTGTGGGAACCTGTTCAAGTCGGCGCTGTTTAATGAGTCGGCGATTCGGGTGGAGAGCCATAGCTATTTTGACGGGGAGGGCGACCAGGAGGTGCTGGTGCGGTATCCGGATTTGGGGATCAGCGAGGATACGCTGATGCTGTGGGCGCGGGGGATGGCGCGGCCGGTGATGAAGCCCGGGGAGACGCGAAAGGTGCCGATGATGCTGGCGCTGCAGGCATCGCGGTATAAAGAGGGCCCGGCTCGTTGGGAAGAGGCTGTGCTGTCACGGACCGATTCGGGCGCGGAGTTGGACGAGTACAAGGCGGTAGTTGGCAAACGGTCGCGGAGCTTCTTTGTTGAGAAAGCCGCGCCGCATCGGGTGGTGCGCTACGAGAGCAGCGAAGGCATTAAGGCGACGATGCTGGCGAGCGAACGGATGAAGTACTGGCAGCTCAATACGCCCGAGGGCGAAAAGGAGCTGGAGAAGTTGAAGCTAAACGTCGTAAGGCCAGTGGGGCTTGGCAAAAAGTCCGCCGTCGACATAAAGCGTTTGCCCTGAGACGAAGTCGGCGAGTTCGCTCGCGAAGAAGTAGACGGCGCGGCCGATATCCCGGGGCGTGCCGATGCGGCCGAGGGGTGTGAGTTTGGACCAGGTGCCGGCGTAGTCGCCGGCTTCTTCTTTGGTCCGTTCGACTTCGATGGAGCCGGGGGCGACGCAGTTGACGGTGATGTTGAATTTGCCGAGTTCGACGGCGGCTACCTTCGTGAACTGCTCAAGGCCGCCTTTGCTGGCGGTGTAGTTGACCAAGTGCGGGAAGGCGACTTTGTTGCAGCCGGAGCCGATGTGGATGATGCGGCCTCCGCCTTGGGCTTTCATGAGCGTGGCGGCCTGCTGGGTGCACAGGAATGAGCCCTTGAGATTGACGTCCAAGACGTAGTCCCATTCGGCCTCGGTGAGATCGAGCAGGGCTTTCCAGGTTTGGACGCCCGCGTTGTTGACGAGGATATCGACGCGGCCG
>JBBRIO010000235.1:0-7871 GCA_038220855.1 Bryobacterales bacterium
CATCGTTTGACGCGCTGGTGTTTAGTTCGATGGGCGTGATGATCGTCGTGAACATGCTGGCGGCCTTGGTGGGGGCGTGGCAGTTGTGGCTGACGTCGCCTTCGACGGCACTTTCGGCTGCTTACTTGTGGGGGATACGGCTGGGGATTTCGATTTTCGTGCTGGCCGGGTTTGAAGGGGGAGTCATGGGGGGTCGGCTACAACATGCGGTTGGGGTAAAGGATGGAGGGGCGGGGTTACCGTTTTTGAACTGGAGTACGGAAGGAGGAGACCTGCGAGCAGCGCACTTTGTGGGGATGCACGCCTTGCAGGCGTTGCCGCTGTTGGGCTATTGGGTGGGTAGTGTGGGAGCGGTTTGGGCGGCGGCGGCTGGTTGGGTGGTGGTGACTGCTTGGTTGGTTGTGCGGGCCTTGGGAGGTCGACCGCTGGGTTGGTAAGAACCTCGCGGCCGACCAGAAAGGGGAAGGTTTAGTGGTCCTTCTTCTTCTTTTCTTCTTTCTTGTGGTCGTCTTTCTTCTTGTGGTCGTCGGCGAAGGCGACGGTCGAGCCAATGGCGAAGGTGAGCGCGAGAGCGAGAGTGAAAATGCGTTTCATGTCGTTAACTTTCTTCCTGATGATTTCAATTTTGCGCTTTACGTTCCGCGCATAAGTGTAGTTTCGGCAAGGGGGGAAAGTTCTTGAGGGATTGTTGAATTTTAATGATTCTCAGGTACGAACGCGGTATTCGGCAAGAGCTTCGGGGATGACGTCAAGGCCGAGTCCAGGGAGGTCGGAGGCGATGATTTCGCCGTTTTCGATTCTGTACATTTCCTTGTTGCGGAGCACCTTCAGTCCGGGGGCCCATTGCTGCTCCGGGAGGAGGGGCGGCGTGACGAGGGCGACCTCCTGCCATTCGGCTCCGATGGCGAAAGTTGCTTGAAGCCAGCCGGCTAACATCAGGGCCATGGTGCCATGGAGGATGCAGGGGACTTGATAGGCGTCGGCCATGAAGGCGACCTTGCGACAGGTGAAGATGCCGCCGCTGCCGCGGCCTTCAGGTTGGAGGATGTCGTAGGTTCGATTCACGAGGCACTGCTGGAATTGGCTCGTGCCGACGTAGCCTTCGCCGCCGGGGATGGGCATATCGACCATGGAGGCGAGGCGGGCGGGGGATTGGTAATCGTCGCGGGCGAAGGGTTCTTCGAGCCAGTAGGCACCGGCGCGTTCGAGCGCGCGGGCGGTTTTCAGGCCGGTTTCGAAGCTCCAGACGGGTTGGCCGACCGACAGGGGGAGATGGGCGGTGCGGTCGAACATGATGGCGAAATCAGGGCCTACGGCGGCGCGGATTTCGGTGCAGGCGTCGGCGTCGTCGAGCGGGTTGGGGCGCCAGGCACGGATCTTCATTCCTTTGTACCCGGCCTTTTTGAGGCGGAGGGCTTGTTCCGCTTGGTCGCGATAGGAGACGTGCTGCTGGTCGAGCCGGCCGGGCCAGACGCAGGTTACGTACGCTTTGACCTTTTCGCTGCCGCCCCCGAGGATGCGGCGGACGGGTTGCCTGGCGATGCGGCCGATGGCATCCCAGAGGGCGTGTTCGACGCCGCCCCATTGGGCGAGGCCGTCGGCGAGCAGCTGTTCGATCGAGAACAGGTCGCGGCCGAGGAGGAGTTGGCGGATGGCCGGGAGTTGGGCGACAGGCGGAGCGGCGAAGGAGTAGCCTTTGACGCCCGAGTCAGTGGAGACTTCGGCGACCTGGAAGAGGTGGTTAAGGCCGGCGGCGGCTTCGTCCTTCGAGACGGGGAGGCGGATGGGATAGATGTCTACGGCGGTGATTCTGACCTTGGCGACGGCGAAGGCGGCGAGGAAGCTGCGACGGCTAAGCAAGACGGTACTCCTTAATGGCGGCTTCGTCGAGGTCGAGTCCGAGGCCGGGGAATTCGGGTAGGTGGACGTAGCCGTTTTCGATACGGAACGCCTGCTTGTTTTTCAATAGCACTTCGCCCGGTTGCCACTCTTCGGTGGGAAGGTTGGGGCCTTGGCCGATCATCTCCTGCCATTCGCAGTTGGTCATCGTGCAACCGGCTTGGATGTAGCCGGCGAGGGCGAAACCGCCCGCGCCGTGCTGGACGCAGGGGACGCCGAAGGAAGCGGCGAGGGTGGAGATTCTTTTGGCGGCCCAGATGCCACCGCAGATTCGGGTATCAGGCTGGACGATGTCGTAGGTCTTGTTTGCGAGGAAGGCCGCGAATTCGTGGATGTTGCGGCCGAGTTCGCCGCCGGTGATGAGGATGTCGACTTCGGCGGCGAGGCGGGCGGGACCTTGGAGGTCCATGCCGTCGAAGGGTTCTTCGAGCCAGTAAGCGTTATGCTTTTCGAGGCCACGGGCGACCTTGAGGGCCGTGGGGTAGTCCCAGACCCAGCCGGGGCGGACGGCGGTGCGGTCGAGCATGATCTTGAACGTGGGGCCGACGGCGGCGCGGATGACGCCGACGGCGTCGACATCGTCCATCGGATTGGGCCGCCAGGCGCGGATTTTGATGGCGGTGTAGCCGTGGTTCTTGAGGTGGACGGCGAACTTGGCCTGGCGGTCGTAGGGGACGTCGGATTGGTCCTGTTTGCCTTCGAAGACGGTAGTTCGGTAGACGCGGAGGCGGTCGCGGGCTTTGCCGAGGAGGTCGGCGACGGGGCGGCCGGAGAGGCGGCCGATGGCGTCCCACATGGCGTGTTCGACGCCGGACCAGCTTTGGGTGCGGGACTCGCCGGAGAACATTTGGAGGCGACGCATGTGGCGGTCGATGGCGAAGAGGTCTTCGCCGATGAGAGTGGGTTTGACGGCGCGTTCGAGGATGTCGGGGGCGACGGGGATGAAGGATGTTCCGGTGACGCCGGCGTCGGTGTGGACGCGGGTGACGGCGTAGCGGTAGATACGGAGGGGCACGGGGGAGCCGCCGTCGGGGACTTTGACGGTAAAGGATTCGATGGCGGTGATTTTGACACGAGGCGCGGGGGCGGGCCAGGCGAGGCTGGCGGAGAGGAGACCGCCGAGGGCGGCGCGGCGGGAAGGGTTGGCATTCGACATGGAAAGTGGGTAGGGGACCAGTATATTCCTTCGGGATACAATGATGGCGTGGCGTTACTCAATGAAGTGCGGATGGACCGCGCGGCACTGTCAGTGGTGACGACCGAAACCGCGTCCGACGCCAGGGCTTATTGGCAGACGAAGAGTATGGCGGAGCGCTTAGAAGCGCTCGAACTAACCAGGCAAGTCTTCAACGATGGCTACGATCCAGCTACCACCCGATTTCCAAGAATTCTTGAAGTTGTTGAAAGTCCATGAGGTTCGGAATCTCTTAATTGGCGGCTTTGCCGTTGACGCGCATGGGTAGATTCGGAACACAGTTGATATCAACGTCTGGATTGCTTCCGATCTTGAAAGCCAACGCCGAGTAATCAGTGCCGTTCGAGGGTTTGGGTTCGCTTCGGCCCAAGACGGCTTGCTGGAAGGGGCGCGGGCCACGCTGCGCATGGGAAGGCAATCGCGGGAGTGGAATTTGAAGACTGTTGGGACCGGCGCGTATCTTTGCGCTTGGGCGATCTCGAAATTCCGATGATCTCTCTGCCCGACTTGAAAGCTAATAAGCGGGCGGCTGGGCGCCCGAAAGATCTCGCGGATTTGAGCGAGCTAGAAGTAGATTTTGAGGCCTAGCTGCATGACGCGGGCGGGGGCGGGGGCGGAGTTCGAGATGACTCCAGCCAGGGCGTTGCCGATGCTGGAGTTCGGCGTCGTGAAGTTGGCGCGATTGAAGGCATTGAACATCTCCCAGCGGAACTGAACGCGCTTGGATTCGCCGAAGGGGAATTCGCGCTGGAGACCGAAATCGACGTTTACGTTGCCAGGGCCGACTAGGATGCCCCGGCCAGAGTTGCCGTAGTTGAAGAGGGCGGGGCTGGCCCAGGCGGTGAGATCGAACCAACGATCGATCGTCCGTTCCGAAGTGGGGAGGTTGCCGTTCTTGAGGCGGTTGGGGCGATCGCCGCCGCCGCCGGCGGAGTTGGAGACGCCCGCGGCGGAGTTGGCGGTGAACTTCTCGCCGGTGGACAGGGTCCAGATGCCGGTGATGTTCCAGTTGCCAATGATGTGGCTCAAGGGGCCGGTCGAGACGAACTGGCGGCCTTTGCCGAAGGGGAGTTCCCAGTTATGGTTGACGCGGCGATGTGGTTGCGATCTTCCGGCATGGGGCCCCATTCGCAGGCGGTACAGCGGCTGTCCCGCGGGGCGCCGTTGCCGCCTCCATTGATGTTAGTCCCGTTCGCCATGTATTTCGAGTAAGTATAGGCGAGTGACGCGGTGAATCCCTTATTGAGTCGCTTTTCAAAGCGGGCTTGGAGGGAGTGATACTTAGCCGAGGCGTAGTTAGTCCTGTAAGTTAGATTGACTATATTGGGGTTGATGGGGAAGAACGGGCGGCGGGGATTTTGGGCTCCGGCGCCGGGGATGGATTGGTTGATGTTGACGTTCGAGACGAGGCCGGTGGTCCGGGTGCCGATGTAGGCGACATCAAGAAGGGTTTGGGCAAAAGTTCCCGCTGGACGCCGAAGCTCCATTGCATGACCTTGGTGGATTGGAGGTTGTAGTCCCAGACGTTGGGGCTACCGGAGGAGAGTTGGACGGTGTCTTTGGGGTCGAGGGGGACGGCGGCGGGGATGCCGTCGGAGAGCCGGAGGGGCGGGGCTCCGTTCTGATCGGTGGCGATGACTTGGGAGAAGAAGAAGGGGAGGTTCTTATAAAGCTGGCCACCGCCCTGGCCGGCTTCTACGAAGGATATGCCGAAGCCGCTGCGGAGGACTGTTTTGCGGTCCTTCGTGACCATGTAGGTGAGTGCGGTGCGGGGGGCGTAGTTGTTGCGATCGAGCTTGCGGAGGCGGCGTTGAGCTCCGCTACCGGAGGCGATTTCGAGCTTGGCGGTATCGAGGTTGAAGTTGGACGAGCGGTCGTGGACTTCGTAGGGTGGGGCTTGGATGTCGTAGCGGAGGCCGGCGTTGATGGTGAGGCGGGGGTTGACGCGCCAAGTGTCGTCGACGAAAGCGCCTATGTTCCAGAAGCGCATGCCGAAGGTGCCGACGAGGGCGAAGTCGGAGAGGGCGGTGGCGGTGGCGGTGGTGTTGACTTGGCCGGTGAATTGACCGTTCAAGGAGAAGTCGCCGCGGATGGGGAAGGCGGAGAAGCCGTTGAAGCGATGGCGGACATAGACGCCGCCGGCTTTGAGAGTATGATCGCCGCGGGTCCAGGTCATGACGTTTTCGTATTGAAACGAGGTGGTGCGACTTACTTCGGGGTAAGTGGAGTTATCGCCGAGCCCGGAGAAGCCGGTGATGGAGAAAGAGGGTAGTCCCCCGGACTTATCGTTGGTATTGTCGCCGGGGATGCCGAGGGGTTCGATGTTCTGGTTCCAGCGGACGACGCCCAGGCGGGTTTCGTTGACGAGGGAGAGGGTGAAGACTTTGACGTAGTTGAACGTGCCGCTTTGGTTGCGGAAGGCGGGTATCGGTGGCCGTGTAAGTCCCGTGCGGTAAGGTAGGGGTTTTTGTCGACGCCGGAACCGGCGCGGACGGGGATGAAGCCGGGGATGACGAGGCTGGTGTTATCCCAGGAGTATTTGTAGAAGAGGCGGTCGGAGGAGTCGACGTTTTGGTCCAGGCGGAGGTCGAATTGGTCGGTGGACTGGCGTTGGGTGGGGTTGTAGGCGAAGTTGCGGTTGGCGGCGGGGGAGGTGCGGTCGGGGCGGGGGTCGAAGAGCTTGGCGGAGGCGGGGTTGAGGCGGGTACGGGGGATTTGATTGCCCGCGAAGGGGGTGCGGAGGGTGCCGGAGAGGGTGGCGATGGTGGAGATGCTGGAACGGGGTTGGGCGACGCGGATGCCTGGTAATCGGCGAAGAAGAGTGTTCGGTCTTTTCGGATGGGGCCGCCGATGGTGCCGCCGAATTCGTTGCGGCTAAAGGCGGGCTTGGCGACGCCGAGGCGGTTGTTGAAGAACTGATTCGCGTCGAGGGCGGAGTTGCGGAGAAACTCGTAGGCGCTGGCGCGGTAGCGGTTGGAACCGGAGCGGGTTTGAACGATGGTGACGGCGCCGGTGGAGTAGTTCGAGGTGAGGACACGCATTTCCTGGATGGAGTAGACGGTTGGGACCATGATGAGGGTGCTGAGCCAGAGGTTTCGGTTGACCATGCCGTCGATGAAATACGAGTTGTTCCGGGGGCTGGAGCCGTTGACGGAGATGTTGGTGTCGCCGCGCATGGCGTAGGGGGAGGTGGTGAGATTGCCAGCGGAGCCGGCGTAGGCCCAAGGGGTTAGTGACGAGTGAGGAGACCATGGCGGTTTGGGACTGAAGGAGCGGGGCCGCCTCAGAGACTTCGATGGTTTGGCGGACGTCGCCGATGACGAGGCGGAGGTCGACGGTGATTTTGTATAGGCCGGGGGGTGGGCGTAGACGGCTTCGCGTTTGACGCCGGCGGCTTCATTTTGGATGAGGACCTTGGCGTTGGCGACGGAGGCGTCGGCCTGATCGGTGATTTGGCCGACGATGGTGCCGCTACAGCGTATCGAGATGCTATCAAAAGTGGGGACTGTGAAAGTGATACGATCTGGAAACCGACGATGCGTTGGCTGAACCTGTTTTTCTTTTCCGTTCTTGGGCTTTGGGGGGCGGATCCGCGCGCTATTTCGTTGCATCCGTTTGTAGGGCAGCGCGGGACTACGTTTACGGCGACGGTGCGCGGGAACAACCTGAGCGAGACGCGGGCGGTGGCGGTGGACGAGCCGGGGCTGCGGGTGGTGGTGGAGGGCTTGGGGAAAGAAACCGGGCCGGCGAGGGATACGGTGAAGATCCGTATCGAGACGACAGAGGAGACTAAAGCCGGGCGCTACTCGTTTCGGTTGGTGACGAAGAACGGAGTGTCGAACTCGCTCGTGCTGGGGATTACTGACGCGGCGGTTTTGGCCGAGCCGGAAGGGACGCATGAGACGGCGGAGACGGCGGTGGCGGTGGCGGCTACTCCGGCGGTGTATGCGGGGCTGATTGGGAGGAAGGGAGAGACGGATCTCTATTCCTTTTCGGCAGCGGAGGGGGAGACGCTGACGTTCCAAGTGCGGTCTGGGCTGCCGTCGTTGGGGGCTCCGGGTGGAAACGCGAATGGGTTCGATCCGGCGATTTCGATTTTCGAAGAGTCCGGGAGCTGGTTCGATGCGAAGCGGTTGAACCGGGTGGCGTTTAACGATGAACCGTTGTGGGTATTGGGGCGTTTGACGGACGCGCATCTGGTGCACACGTTTGGGAAGGCGGGCCGGTACTTTTTGCGATTGGAAGCCTTTTCCGGGCAGGGTGGGCCGGACTACGGGTATCAGTTGCAGATTTCCCCAGGAAGCGTGGGGCAGGAGCGGGAGTCGGCGAAGACCGATTGGGAGGAGCGGGTTTATCAACGGCCGTTGACGGCGAACCGGCTGAACGAGTTGGCGGCGCGGGGTGGAAGGGCAGAGAAGGAGAAGGTGATCGAGACGTATCGGGCGGGGGGAACGGTGGGTTTTCCGGCGACGATAGAAGGGACGATTGGACGGCCGGGGGAGATGCATCGGGCGAAATTTCGAGTGGATGGGCCGCAGGATCTCGCGATTGAAATAGAGACGCCGGACGGGGCTCCGCCGTTGTTTAATCCCGTGGTGCGGCTGTTGGACTGGGCCGGGGCGGAGGTGGTGACGAACGTGTTTGCAGGGCGCGGGGCTTGCACGGGGGCGATGAATAAGGGCCTGACCGCGAAGGTGATCTATCCGCTGCGGAACCCGGGGGAGTATACGGTGGAGGTGCGGGATTTGACGGCGGATTTGGGGGAGGCATCGTTTCG
>JBBRIO010000236.1:0-7804 GCA_038220855.1 Bryobacterales bacterium
CGTGCGGAGTCAACCGAACTTTGCGCCGTATGGGAAGCTGCCGGCGATCAGCGATGCGGCGTTGCCGAGATATGTAAGTGACTGGGTTTCGCATCGGGAGCCGGGGGAGTTTTGGAGCGAGTTGGATATTAGTACTCGTTACCACCAGATAGAGATTCCGGCGTTGCATATTTCGGGTTGGTATGACCTGTATGTGGAAGGTTCGATGGCCGGGTATTTGGCGTTGCGGAACGGCGCGGGGACGGCATTCGCGCGGGATCACCAGTATCTGCTGGCGGGGCCGTGGGTACATATTCCGTGGGGCGACCGGGTGGGAGAGCTCGAACTGGGTTCTGCGGGAGTTCCGCATACGGACGCGCTGCTTTTGCGATGGTTTAACCATTGGTTGAAGGGCACCGGAGAGTTCGCGAAGGAGTCGCGGGTTCGGTATTTTGCACTGGGGGCGAACGAGTGGTGCGAGGCGAACGAATGGCCGACGGAAGCGCCGGTAACGCTTTACCTGCATAGCTTGGGTGGAGCCAATTCGCGTATGGGTGACGGTTTTCTGACGGCGAAACCGCCGACCGAAGAGGAGCCTCGCGACATATTCGTCTATGATCCAGAGGTTCCTGTTTTGGCTCCCGGGGGACCGCAGGCGTTGAGCGGAGCGTTTGACCAACGGGCGATGGAGATGGGCAATCACTTACTGGCTTATACGACGGCGGTAGTAAGAGAGACGGCTCATTTGTGTGGGCAGCCGCGGGTAACCCTTTACGCGACTACCTCGGCGGCGGAGGCTGACTTGACCGCTAAGTTAGTTTGGGTGACGGCCGCCGGCCGGGCTGAGTTTCTGTCTATGGGGATCGCCCGTTCGTCGTGGCTTTTTCGCGACGGGGCGTATGCGGCTGATGAGATTCGCGGCTGGGAGTTCACGCTGGAACCGACATCCGTGGTGGTGTCGCCGGGAGATCGGCTGCGATTGGAAGTGGCTAGTTCGGCGTTTCCCGTGTACGATCGAAACCCATCCACTGGAGTTTCGCCGGAGGCGGCGGACCAATGGAATTGGGGGCGATCGACGCAGCAGATCTTACATACGGCCGAGTATCCATCGGCGTTGCACTTACCGATTGCGGGGAGATCGCCATGGTGAACGGGATCCCAGAGATCAGCGTCAACGAGGTGAGCAAACAGTTTCGGAGCGGGGCGTTGGCCTTGCAGAGCGTAAGTTTGCAGGTGGAGAAAGGGGAGTTCGTTTCGCTGTTGGGTCCTTCGGGATGCGGCAAGTCGACCCTGCTGCGGCTGGTATCGGGGTTGACCGAGGCGACCGGAGGGACGGTGGCAGTGAATGGGATGCCACCGGCGAATGCGCGGGAGTTGATGAGCTTTATCTTTCAGGACGCGACGTTGTTGCCTTGGCGGACGGCGGCGCAGAACGTTGGTTTGGGCCTGGAACTGGAGCACGTCGCGCGGGCGACGCGGGAAGAGAAAGTGGCGAAGATGCTGGAGTTGGTGGGGCTGACGGCGGTGGCGGATCGCTATCCCCGGCAGCTTTCCGGCGGGATGAAGATGCGGGTTTCGATTGCGCGGGCGCTCGTGAGCCGCCCGCGGATTTTGCTACTGGATGAACCGTTTGCGGCGCTGGACGAGATGAGCCGGGACCGACTGAATGAGGAGTTACTGCGGCTGTATCTGGAGCAGCAATGGACGGTTCTGTTTGTAACTCATTCGGTGGCGGAGGCGGTGTTTCTTTCGACGCGAATCGTGATTTTGGCGCCGCATCCGGGTCGAATTGCGCAGGTGGTGCCGGTGGATTTGCCGTGGCCGCGGACGGCGGAGACGCGGACGACGAAGGCGTACGAAGAGCAGGTGGCGCAGGTTTCGCGGGTTTTGCGCGGGGTGAGGGCGGGGTCATGAAGCGGCAGCTTTGGTTTTTGCTGAGTAACCTGATGGTGCTGGGTTGTTTGTTGGGTTTGTGGCAGATGGTGGTGTGGCTTCTGCGCGTGCCGGCCTATATGCTGCCAGGGCCGCTGGTGGTGGGGGCGGCGGTAGTCCACCGCTTCCCTTCCCTGCTGCAATCGTTGCTGCTGACGAGTACGGCGGCGGCGCTGGGGCTGGCGGGTAGCGTCGTGATCGGGGTGGCGATCGCGTTGGTGTTTGCACAATGGGGCTGGCTGCGACGGCTCTTGTTTCCATACACGATACTGCTGCAGACAGTTCCGATTGTGGCGATTGCTCCGCTGATTTTGATGTGGGCAGGGAGCGGGGTGACGTCGGTGGCGCTGGTCGCTTTTATCATTTGCCTGCCGCCGATTGTTGCGAACACGACGCAGGGATTGATCAGTGTGGAGGAGAACTTAGTCCACTTGTTTTTGATGCATCACGCGACGGCGGCGCAGGTTCTTTTCAAGTTACGGCTGCCGCACGCGCTGCCGAATCTGTTTGTGGGCATGAGGATTTCGGCGGGAATCTCGGTGATTGGCGCGATTACGGGAGAGTTGTTTGCGGGGTCGAGCCGGGTGGGGCAGGGCGGCCTGGGCTATTCGATTTTGTACGCGAGTGGCCAGTTGGAGACGGACTACTTGTTTGCTCTGGTTTTGGCGGCGACTGTGCTCGGGTTCGTTTTTTTCTTTGCCGGGATGTTTTTGGAGTGGTATTTCCTGCATCATTGGCATGAGTCGAACCGGTCTGATATTCCGGAATAGATTTCGATTTTGAGGGAGTTAGAAGGACATGCTTCGTTTGGAATCCGCCACTGGCTGGTGGCTTGTTACGCATCCTGATCATGCAAGATTGGCGGGTAGATTTGCCGAGGCGTGGGGCAATGCTCTATTTCGGAAGCCGGAGCCGCGTGCGCGGGTGCTGCACGGTATTGCCTCGCACGATGATGGGTGGGCGGCGCGCGACGCGCATCCGAGTATTACGCGGCAGGGGAAGCCCGCGGCGTTTTCGGTGGAGTTGGTGGGCAAGTACTCGGCGTTTGAAGAGATCGATTTAGCCGACTATTTGGCGGTGCGGGAACGGGCGGTACGGATCATTGCGGAAGACGATGCTTACGCCGGATTGCTGATCGCGATGCATACTTACAATTTGCTGACGGCGCATGCGGACCGAACGACGATCGCTCCGGAGCAGTTGCCGCTGCTCGATTCGTTTTTGGAGAGTCAGCGGGCGTACCAAGCGGAGCTGCGGGCGGGGATTGAAGCGGACGATTCGTTGACGGCGCTGGAGAAAAGCGGGGCGACGATTGAGGAGCATTTTCGGCTGTTGCAGGCTTGCGACTACTTGTCACTGCTGACTTGTGTGGCATACTCGTTGCCGGCGCATCTGCTGCATCCGCTGCCCCTTGAGGGCGGCGGGGAGTCGACGATTGCGGTGGAGGCGGTGACACCGCGGGAGTTTCGATTGGAGCCGTGGCCGTTTGAGGCGGAGAGTTTAACGTTTGCGTATCCGGCGCGGCATGTGGTGGGGCGGGAATTTGCGTCGTCGGAGGAGTTACAGGCGGCGTTTACGGCTGCAGCGGTCGAAGTGCTGACCGTGACCGTGCGGAGTTAGGTATGCGAATTGATGCCCAGCATGGGTTTTTGCCTCCGGCGCAGGATGCCGAGTGGCTCGGGACGATCTTACGGCGGAACCGTTTTGAGGGCAGCGTTTGGCTGGCGGATGACTTAGGAGAGGCGCTGCGGATGGCCGTGGATTTTCCGATGATCAAGGCCGTGATTGCGCGGGAGACGGTCGAGCATCCGCTGGTGAAAAGTGCATATGGGGTGTTGGTGGATGGACTGGCGCTGGAGTGGCCGGCAGAGCGCTGGGAAGAGATTCGGACGGTGCGGGACCGGAAGGTGGCTTTGGATGGGGTGCCGGAGACGGAGGCAGAACTGCCGGAGAACTTCTACTTGAAGCTGACGGGATTTGGGTTGCCGGTGACGGACGAACAACGGGAGCGGATGAAGCGCGCGATGCGGATGGCGGGTCCGGAGCGGGTGATGTTTGCGAGCGGGTGGCCGAGCGGAGGGGTGACGTGGAAGGAACGGCTGGCGGCGTTCACCCAGTGTCTGGGCCCGATGCCGATGGGGGTACGGGAGCAGATACTGGGTGGAACGGCGACAGAGTTCTACGGGTTGTAAGTGGCGAGAAGCGACTCCAGATCGGCGACGGCGCGCCAAGCCGTTTGGAGGCTTTCCATATACTCTTCCTGGAGCATGAAGTAACTGCGCTGGGTTTGTAAGACCGAGGGGTAGGAGCCGGACATGGCTTTGTAATTGGCACGGTAAAGAGTAAGGGCCTTTTCCGTGGCCGGGAGCATGTCTTTCCGGTACCGGGCAGCGGCGGTACGGGCTTGGTCGTATTCGCGCCAGGCGTCGGCGAAGCGGGATTCAAGCGAACGGCGAACGCGTGCGGGTTCCAGAGCGGCGCGGGACTGCATGGCCTTAGCAGCGGCGATGTTGCCCTGTTGCCGATTGAAGATTGGCAGTTCGACGGAGATATCGAAGATGCCTTCGGGGCCGACGGAGCCGCGGGTTATTTCGCTCAATTCGCGATTGTAGCGGACGCCGCCGCGAGCCTGGACATCGGGGATGCGAGCTTTGCGGGCTTGGGTGAGCTGGAGGTCGGCGCGGCGGACGGCAATGCCGGGGAGGGAGAATTCCGGATTTTCGGTTTCGATGCGGGCCCAGACTTTGGCTTTTTCGACCTCGGGGAGGGCGAGGAAATCGCCATCAAGAGGTTGGGGGGCCAAGGGTTGCTGGACGAGAGCAGCGAGTTGTTGCCAGGTGCGAACCTGCGCTTGGCGGGCCTGGGTGAGGCGGACGGCGGCGCGTTGAGATTCGACGTCCGCGGTGAGGACGTCGGGCTCATCGGCGAGGCCGGTGTTCATCAGTTGGCCAAAGATGC
Organism: Bryobacterales bacterium; assembly: GCA_038220855.1. Classification (GTDB taxonomy): domain Bacteria; phylum Acidobacteriota; class Terriglobia; order Bryobacterales; family Bryobacteraceae. The sequence continues at coordinate 4,870 of JBBRIO010000236.1, forward strand.
CGGCGGTTTCGGTGGCGGTTTTAGCGAGTTGCTCGCGGACATCGACGAGTTTCTGTTCGCCGAGGGCTTGGTAGTAAAGGCGGCGGACGTGGCCGGAGAGTTCGAGGCGGGCGAGGTCCCGGCGGGCGCGGGCTTCGTCGACTTCGCGATCGGCGAGGGCTCGTTCGACGCCCAGTTTTCCACCGGTGACGATGCGTTGGCCGAGGAGACCGCCGTTGGAACCCCAGCGGACGCTGGGGTTGGGGGAGTTGTGTTCGCTATTGAAGCCAATGGTGGGGTTCGGGTAGAGGCCGGCTTGTTTGCGTTGGCCTTCGACGATTTTGACCTGCGCTTCGGCTTGCTGGAAGTTAGGGTTATTGGCCAGCGCGAGTTTCTCTAGATCGAGTAAGTTAAGGGCGAGGAGGAAGATCGTCATGTTACTTCATATCCCCGTGGTTGTGCTTGTGGGCTTCGCCTTTTGGCAAGGTGATGGGGGGCGGGTTTTTCCGCAGCGCCTCTATTTTGTCGTACATCGCGGGGGTGACGACGCGGACCATGGTCATCATGCCCATCATGGCTCCGGACCAACCTTTGCGGAGGCCATAGTTTTCGGGTTTGTCGTTGTAGATTTCGTCGTCGACGATCCACATGTCCTGCGGGTAGCCGGGGACCTTGCTGTAGACGGGGTGGTGCATATCGGGGCCGACCATGGGCACCATCTGATTCATCATGTGATGGGGTAGATGGCAGTGGAGCATCCAGTCGCCGAGGTTACTCGCGACGAATTCGATATCGCGGGCCTGGGCGACGCCAACGATGATGGTGTTTTCGGCGTACCAAGTGGACTCGGGCCGGCGGCCGGCTTCGGTTCCAGTGTTGAAAAAGTGATTGCCGTGGAGATGGATGGGATGATGGTCCATACCCATATTGACGAGACGGATGCGGACGCGCTCGCCTTGTTTGACGACCAAGGGGGTCGAGTCAGGGCCGGCCTTGCCATTGAGGGTGAGCCAGTTGAACTCCATCGCCAGGGAGTTCGGGACCGGGTTGTTGGGCTTGAGATCCCACTCTTGGAGGATGATGGCGTAGTCACGATCGACGACCGGGGTGTGGGCTTTGGCGGGGTGGGCGACGAACATGCCGATCAGGCCCATCATTTCCTGCATGGGAAAATGGGAGTGGTAAAAGAAGCTGCCATTTTGGCGGACAGTGAACTCGTAAACGTACTTTCCGCCGGGTTTGATGGGATCCATGCCGAGGCCGACGGAGCCGTCGAGTTCCATGGGGATTTCGAGGCCGTGCCAGTGGACGCCGGTCATTTCCGGGAGTTGGTTTTCGACGATGATCCGGAGGCGATCCCCTTCCACGACCTCGATCATGGGGCCGGGAACGGAGCCGTTGAAGCCCCAGGCGTCCATGATACGCCCGGGGGCGAGTGAGGTTCGAATGACCTCGGCAACCAGGGTGAATTCCTTCACGCCGTCGATGAGCTTATGGGGGAGCTTCGGCAGGTCGGGCGTCTGCACGAGGACGGGAGGGGCGGAGGGGGCGGCGAGGGCGGCAGCGGGCGTGACCGCGGCCGATGCGAAAAGGCGGCCGAAGAAGCCGCGACGGTCGAAGGGCATACAGATTTCCTCTAGGTATTTATTCGTGGGTTTCGGGGCAAAAGTTCCGAAAAGGGAGACGAATCAGAGGCGAAGAGGTGGCCTGGGTATGCGGACCCCGATGGCGACGGGCGGGGCGGGGGCGGCGAAGGCGAGGACGTTCGTGACGACGGCTTCGAAGGTGAGAGTCGGAGTGGGGAGATACGCGTCGGGGACGATGGTGGTGGGGTCGTCGCAGACCTTAACCGTTTCGTGGTGACCGCACGAAGAAGGGGTTAGGGCTTTGGCGGCGCAATCAGCGGCGCACCAGGAGGTGGAGACAGCCGAGAGCAGGAGCACGAGGGCGACGAGGATGGAGCTAGAGTTCCGCACCAGCCTTCAGCTTAGCATCTGGGAGATAATTGCGGATCATGCGAAACCTGCTGGCGATTTTGGGCGTTGTTTTATTTGGCTATCAGGCCGGGGTGATTGAACACGCCTTCGATCAGTTATGGCGACCGGAGAACCAGACGTCGTTAGGATTTCGGGTCGGCGCGCCATGGCCGACGCTGGTGGCGGTGAATGAGGCGACGGGGCTAGTCCGAGGGGACGTGTTGACTGCGCTGGCGGGTGAGCCGTTCGATGGGACGGCGCAGTTGGACCGGGCGATGGCGACTCGGTTTCCGGGCGACCAGATGACGGTGGCGGTGAAGCGCGGCGGGAAGGTTCGGGAGGTGAGTTGGCGGCTGGTCAAGAGTGAGGCGGGGCAGGTTGTGTGGACGCGGTGGGTGTTTGTAGGGGTGGCGGTGGTAGCGATGCCGTTGCTGTGTCTGGTGATCGGAATTTGGACGGTTTGGATGCGCCCTCGGGATGGGGTGGCCTGGCTACTGATGGGGATGATGGCGAGTTTTGCGCATGCTTTGGACTCGGGAGAATATACGGGCGGATCGATCGGCATGCGGGTGGTGCATTCGTTTTTGGCGTTAGCTTGGCCCTTGGGCATGGCTTCGTTCGCTTGGTTCTTTCCTGTTACGCTGCCGCTCGAGCGCCGAATGCCGTGGTTGAAGTACCTATTTTTCGGCCCGGTCCTTGGCGTGGTGGCTGCTTTGGCGACGATGCCCTATCTGCAAAACGCCGGGTCGATGGGCAGAGCGGAGATGATCGACGGGTTGTACGGACTCTTGCGACTGCGGTTGCCGGTCCAGATGGCGATCGTGAGCCTCTTTTTCTTTGTCCTGGGTTGGAAGGCCGGGGTTGTGAAGGATCCAGACCAGCATCGAAGGATACGAACGATCTTGCAGGGAAGCGGCTTGGCTTTAACGCCGCTCCTGATTGCGCTGTTGGCGCGGATTGTTTTCGGCATCGAGAGCGAG
>JBBRIO010000237.1:0-7801 GCA_038220855.1 Bryobacterales bacterium
CGTTCACTGCGCGTAAACCTGATCGAGAATTAAGCGCGCCCCGCCAGCGAGTAAGCGGGCCCCCAACGCCGCGCCGAGCGCTTCCGGATCGGTGCCCTGAGCGTCGGCGCGGATCACTAGCGAACCATCGGGAGAGATGCAAACGGCGGCCAAATGGAGTTCCGCGGAGACGAGGACCGCATGGGCCCCCAGCGGCACTTGGCAGCCGCCGCCGAGCGCCCGTAGGGTCGCCCGCTCAGCCGTCACGCAAAGCCGGGTTGCCGCATCATCGAGCTGCCGGGCGGCGTCGAATCCGGGGCCGGAGCCCAGCGTTTCGATTGCCAACGCCCCTTGCGCGACGGCTGGCATCATTACTTCTGGCGGGAGATATTCCGCGATGTGCTCTCCCAGTCCCAGTCGATGCAGTCCGTCCTCGGCAAGGATGAACGCGTCATATTGACCCTCGCGCTGCTTCCTGAGCCGGGTGTCGACGTTGCCGCGTATGTTCTCGATCTTCAAGTCGGGCCGGAGAGCGTGCAGTTGGGAGGCCCGGCGGAGCGAACTCGTGCCGACAACGGCACCGGGCCCGAGGTCCGCAATCGGGCGGCCGACAACGACATCGCGCGGATCCTCGCGCACCGGAATCGCCGAGAGAACGAGTCCCTCCGGCAATTCAGTCGGCATGTCCTTACAGGAGTGGACCGCTAAATCCACCCGCCCATCGAGCAAGGCCTCTTCGATCTCTTTCGTGAACAGACCCTTCGACCCGATCTTCGACAGAGCGACGTCGGTGATCTTGTCGCCGGTTGTTTGAATGATCTCAATGGTTACAGTAAAGCCCCTTTGTTCGAGTTGGGCTTTCACCCAGTTCGATTGCCAGAGCGCAAGTTGGGAACCACGGCTCCCGATGGTAAGCGAATTAGTCATCGTTTTCTAACCGGAACAGGCGGCGGACAAGACTGACTGTTTGCCAGCCGTCGTCTTGGGTGGCGCTCTTGCGGATCTCCGCGATTGCGCCGTGGGCGACCTTGTTCATCAGCCCTCTTGTCAGCGCTTCGAGAGCCTCGTCCTGTTGCGGCGTCAGGTCACCAAACTTCGAACGAAGCCGTTGGAGTTCGCTTCGCCGCAATTGGTCCAGATGCTCTTGCAACTCGACAATCACCGGGGTTGCGGCGCGAGTCTTGAGGCGGGTAACCAGCTTTTCCACTTCTTCGGCAATAATGGCTTCCCCGGTGGCGGCCTCCACCTCGCGTTCTTTTCGATTCTGATCGACGACTCTGCCCAGGTCGTCGATGTCGTAGAGAAACACGTTTTCGAGTTGGTTGGTCGTTGGTTCAATGTTTCGCGGAACGGCGATGTCGATCAGAAACATGGGCCGGCCGCGACGCTGGCCCATCGCCTTTTGAACCTGCTCCCGCGTGAGGATGTAGTGCGGCGCCCCGCTCGAAGCGATCAGGATATCGATTTCCGGCAAGCTTTGCAGATAGGCGTCGTAATCGATGATTGTACCGTCGAAGATCGAAGCCATTTCCTGGGCTCGGGAGCGGGTTCGATTGGTCACCAGGATCTTACCGACGCCGCTGCGATGCAAATGCCGCGCCGCAAGCTCACTCATCTTTCCGGCACCTAACAACAGGACGCGGCAATCCTTTAAATTGCCAAAGATCTCCCGCGCCAATTCGACGGCCGCGAAACTCACCGACACGGCATTTTGGCCGATCATCGTCTCGGTCCGCACCCGTTTGGCCACCGAAAAGGCCCGGGTCAGCACCGTATCGAGATAACCGCCCACTGCGCCTTCATGCTTGGCGACGGCGTAAGCCTGCTTCAACTGGCCCAATATCTGTGGTTCGCCCAGCACCATCGAGTCAAGGGAAGACGCCACGCGGAACAGATGCCGGATGGCGTCCCGGTCGTCGTAGCCATACAAGTGACCGGAGAGTTTGCGCCGTTCGAGATTTCTCGCCTGGCCCAGAAACTCTTCGAGCGATCGCTGGACGTCAACCTGATCGTCAGCGGTTACGGCAATCTCGACCCGGTTACAGGTGGAGAGGATGAGACCTTCGTGGAAGCCCTCGCGGTCCCGCAGTTCGCGCAAGGCAGCCGGCAGAGCGGCGTCCGAAAACGCGATGCGCTCGCGCACTTCAACCGGAGCGGTCCGATGGTTCAGGCCTGTGACATGCAGCTTCATCGTGCCAGAATCGGACGCAAATCGGTATGCGAAACCCAGGTTAAAGCGCTGAAGAGCAGCATGTAGATGGACAAGAAGGCCGCCCGCCGCCCGCGCCATCCAGCGCTCGAACGAAGGTAGACCAGAACGAGGTAGAAGACCCACGTGAAAAGGGCGATGTGCACTTTTCCTTCGCTGATCCACCGAGTGCCGGATTCAATATAGGCCCAGGTACCTCCGGTGATCACTCCGGCGGTCGTACAAACAAAACCAATCGCCATGGACCGGGAGCTGAGCGAATCCAAAGTACCCAGCGGCGGTAGGCGGTCGAATAGGCTACCGGTCGACTTTCGCTTCAGATGGCGTTCCTGGACGAGATAAAAAACGGAACTCACCGCCATCAACAGCATGGCCACATAGCCGGCCAGAATGAGCAGTACATGAGCCAGCAGCCAGGCGTCGCGTAGACCGGCCAGCGACCAACTCTCCACCGGCACGGCGGTCGTTCCAATAAAAGTCATCACGGAGGTGATGGGGAAGATGAAGATCGCCAAACTCGAGAAATCGTAGAGCTTTTGAACGATCAAGAAGGCGATCGCGATCAGCAACGCACAACCGCTAATCGTTTGATGAAAGGTTTGCAGGGCCAAATTGCCGCCCTGAATCGATTGCTCGACGATGGAGACGGTATGGAGAAGGGTACCGGCCGCAAACGCGTGGAGAGCCAGCGGGAAGAGCCGATTTGATCGAAGCCAGACGAAAAACAAGACGTGGACCAAGCCAACCGCATAGAGCGCGGTGGCCGCCCGTAACCAAAATATGCTGATCTCCTGCATCCGTTTGCCTCTTCAGTATATCGACTAAGCATATGTCGACTTCATTAGTAGGAAAGAGAGCCCTGGTAACCGGGGGCACCCGCGGGATCGGCCGCGCCATTGTGGAACAGTTGCTGGAGGCCGGTGCGCACGTTGTGCTGTGCGGGCGGGGTGATTCAGACTGGGCCGAAGTGGAACTTCGGGCCGCGGGGTTCCAAAACGTCTACGCCACCGGCTGCGACGTTTCCATTCCGGAACACGTCGCGGGATTGTTCCAGTTCGCCGATGCCAAATTGGGAGGCCTGGACATCCTGATTAATAATGCGGGGATCGGCATTTTCAAACCAACGGCCGAATTGACGATTGAGGATTGGCGCCATACTCTCGACGTCAATCTGAGCGGAACCTTTTACTGTTCCCGCGAGGCTTTGACCCGGATGCGCGGCAACGGGGGTGGCTACATCGTAAACCTTTCGAGCCTTGCGGGAAAGAACCCGTTTGCGGGTGGGGCAGCCTATAATGCCTCAAAATTCGGGATGAACGGGTTCAGCGAGGCGATGATGCTGGACCACCGGCAGGACGATATTCGCGTTACCTACGTTATGCCCGGCAGCGTGGACACCGATTTTTCGCCGCGGAGCGCTGGAAAAGGTGCAGATTGGAAGATTGATCCGCAAGATGTTGCCGATATGGTTCTTGCGGTATTGAAAATGCCTGCGCGGACATTGGTGAGTCGGGTGGAAATCCGGCCAGCAAAACCCGGGAAATAGGCCCGGAAGATTCTGTAAGTTCAATCGGCTACTGAATTGCTTGTACCCTGCATGAGGTATTCGGTGATCCAAGGACTGAGCAGAAAATTTCGAGACACTCCGAAGCTGATTCCGACAGACGCGCAAGCCACTTCACGACCCCCACGTTGGCATCTTATGAACTGGCAAAGGAGTAGTGGAATGACGCGACTAGCAAGCTTGGGACTATCGGGATCCGGATCCTCTGCACGGAATGTCCCGACGAACGTACGCCTCGATCCCTCCCGCACCGGGAGGGATGCTGAGGCGCTCGACGCTAACCTCCGCCGACTGGTAATCGGCCAGGACGAAGCCGTCGACCAGATCGTCAACATGTATCAAATGCATCTCACGGGGTTGAACCCACCCGGGCGTCCGATCGGGAATTTCTTATTTCTAGGTCCAACGGGCACCGGCAAAACCCGCATCGTCGAGGCGATGGCCGAGAGCTTGGTCGGCAACCCGCGGGCGGTCATCAAGATCGATTGCGCCGAATTCCAGCATAGCCACGAGATTGCCAAACTAATCGGCTCGCCGCCTGGATACCTGGGGCACCGGGAAACCCACCCGCTCCTGAGTCAGGAGACCATCAACCAGCACCAGACAGAGCGAACCAAGATCAGCTTCATCCTTTTCGACGAGATCGAAAAGGCTTCGGACTCGCTTTGGAATCTCTTGCTCGGCATCCTGGACAAAGCGACTCTGACTTTGGGCGACAACCGAAAGGTCGATTTCACCAAGGCGATGATCTTTATGACTTCGAATCTCGGTGCCAGCGAAATGTCGACGCTGCTGCAACCGCGGCTCGGCTTCGGGCTCAAACGGCTCGAAACGGTCAACCCCGATGAGCTCGATGCGAAGACGACGGAAAAGATCTCGCGCTCTGGGATAGAAGCGGCGCGGAAAAAATTCACACCCGAGTTCATGAATCGCTTGGACAAGGTGGTCGTATTTCACCCTCTCGGCGAGAAGCAGATTCGGCAGATCCTGGAAATCGAACTGAAACAGGTACAGCACCGGGTGTTCCAATCTTCCCCGGAACGGGCCTTTGTGTTCCAGTGCTCGGAGGAGGCTAAGGAGTTTCTGCTTAGCCAGGGCATCGACGCTAAGTACGGCGCTCGGCATCTGAAACGCGCTATCGAACGTTCCCTCGTACAACCGCTTTCGAATCTGATCGCCACCGACCAGATCCGGCTAGGGGATTCTATCCGGATTGGCTTTGACGCCGAGGTATGCCAGCTGACCTTCTTGCGGGAGGCCGAAGGAATGAGCCCGGTGACCATGGCACAGATCACGGAGCTCACCTTTAGCCAACAGTTAGCGGCAGCCCACTCCGCCATTGACGCCGAGAGCGGGCGGACGGCCTCCGCCCGCTTTACAAGGCGCTAGTGCGAAACCATCGGGTCTAGCGTCTTTGCTTCTTCGATCCACCCCGTCACCTGCTTCTCGCTGGGCGTTGTGCCTGAAATATTCTTCGCTTCGTTGATCTCAATCAACTTCGAAGTCAGATTAGCCGCGTTCCTATTGCGGAGCTCCTTTACCGTATCTACGCCAGCCGCCTCCAGCAGCTCCGCAAACTGCGGTCCCACGCCGTTCAGCCGGATCAAGTCGGCATGGTTCACCCAAGTCAGAATCAGTTTCTCGCTGATCCCGGTCGAGCTCGCAATTGCACCTCGACCCTTCGCTGCGCCACCCTGCTCAAGCAGTGCTTCAACCGTGGCAATTCCCGCCGCCTTCAATCGGACGGCGTACACCGATCCGATGCCTTCGATATCTTCAATGTTCATCTGGCGATCTCTCCTCGCCAAACACTCTATCGCAACCAGTGCCTAGGAGGCACACTCCCCTCGACCCAACTGCAACGAGAAGGCAACTTCATCGCCCCAGTCCATGTACATCTCAGGCGTAAACTCGGTTGGCTTCGCAAGGTCGGCCGTCATCTCTTTAAAGAAGGCTACCTTGTGCCGCAACACATACTCGCGGAACGACTCCCCCGCCTGCCGATCAACTTGAAAATGATCGATAACGCGTCGAACTGCCACCGTCGCCAACCGCGCCGGGAGACTCTGGATGGCCAAGCCGAAGCGCAACATCCCTTCCCGGTCGTGCCCGCCGCCCAGTAGCATCAGATAGTAGGGCACCTCGCGACCGTTAATCTTGCGCGAGTTTCCGTAGAAGCCAATGTCGGCGATCCAATGCTGGCCGCAGGAGTTCGGACAACCGCTGATCTTCACACTCATCTTCCGAACCTGCGGGTCCCGGTAGTCAGACACGGCAGCTGAAATCGCCGCCGCCAAGTTCATCGACTTCGTCAACGCCAAGTTGCACGAATACCCGCCCGGGCAAGACACCGTATCGGTAATCTCGTAAGCCCCTGCATCCGCTAAATCAACTGCCTGCAACGCCGCGTGCACTCGGCGCAAGTTGTGAACCGGAATCCACGCAATCATCAGGTTCTGGTCGATCCCCACCCGCACATAGCTGTCGCCGGCATCCCGCGCGATCTGGGCTACGGCGCGCATCTGCGCGCTAACCATGTTGCCCTGCGCACAGCGAACCGTCACAATCGCGTAGCCGGGGTGCTTCTGTTCTTGGACGTTCGTTTCCAGCCACCGATCAAACGTCGGGTCGGCCGGGGTGGAACCCAACACCGGCAACTGGCCCCCTTCGCCCAGCACGAACGGTTGCAACCGGAAACCGCCAAAATTCTCGGGCACATACTCCGGCTCCGGCGTCCCACCGTTAGCCAGGATGTCGGCAAAATTGGCCTCGATCGTCTGCTTGACCCACTCGATGCCGCGCTCGCGCAGCACAAACTTCAAACGGGCCTTATTCTTATTCCCTCGATTGCCATGCTGGTTGAACAACCGCAGCACCGCCTCCGTCCGCGGGATCAGCTTGTCCTCCGGCAGAAACTCATCGAGCAAAACCGCTTCGTTCGGGAGTGGTCCAAGACCTCCCCCTACCACCGTACGGAAGCCCCGTTGCCCATCGCGAATGACCGCCGTCAGACCGAGGTCATGGATCGCCAGCGCCATATCATCGCGTTCGCCACCGCCGAAAAACGCAATTTTAAACTTCCGCGGCATCGCGTCGGTCAAAGGGTTATGCAAGAACGCCAAAGCCACTTTGCGGACGTAGGGCTGCACGTCGAACACTTCATTCGCCAACAGTCCCGCTAAAGGCGACGCTGTGATGTTCCGCACCGTGTTGTAACAGGCTTCCCGCGTCGTCAACCGCACAGACGCCAGCTTTTGCAACAAATCCGCCACTTCCGGCAGCGGAATGAAGTGGTACTGCATATTCTGCCGCGTCGTCAAATGACCCTTGCCCGCTGCAAACTGATCCGCCACGTCGGCCATGCAATCCATCTGATGGGCCGTCATGATGCCCCCCGGAACCTTCGTCCGGATCATGTGGACACCTTCCTGACGCTGGGAATACACCCCGCGCCGCAGCCGCTCCGCCCGAAACTGATCTGCCGTTAGACTCCCCGCCGTAAAGTCGGCCGCCACGGACCGAAATCGCTCGATATCTTCGCGGACAGTCTGGTCGTATGCCGCTTCCGCAGCTTCACGTGTGGGGTGTTTCAAATCAGCCAAGACGAATCTCCCTTATCCCGATCGAGTATAACAGATATGGCTAGGCGACACCAATTGCCGCGCCGCCGTAGAATGGAATTATGCGTATCGGAGCCGCGTTCCTGGCCGTCGTCCTATTCGCGCAGACCGCCAAAGAGCAGGCATTCCAATTTTACCAGCAACAACGCTTCAAAGAGGCGGCAATGCTGTACGAACAGTATTTAGCCGCCCATCCCGATGATCGCTCCTCCGCCCTCCTCCTTGGGCTTGCGTGGCAACAATCCGGTCAACTCCCCCAAGCGGAAGCCCAATTCACACGCATCAAGGCCCCTTACTTTCTCGCCCGCGTGCAATTTCTCCGCGGCCGGTTCACCGAAGCGCTCGCCAGCGCCGACGAGGCCCTCGCCGCCGGCGAGCCGTCCGATCGCGTCTGGCAACTCCGCGGCCGCATCGAAGAGGAACGCGGGA
>JBBRIO010000238.1:0-7775 GCA_038220855.1 Bryobacterales bacterium
GCTCATAGCCGAACGCCCGGTACTCGTCGAACTCTTCCATCGGAACGTAGCGGATAATCGGCAAGTGCTTCGGCGAAGGCCGCCCGCAAGTCCCGCATCACCTGGACCACTTATCGTCGTCATGGCCAACTCCGATCACGCGGTCGTTAACGATTTCGCCGCCGCCATCTTGAATGCGCTCGAAACCCCTTCGTCGGCGTGATAGCTGCTCCGCACCAGCGGCCCAGCCTCCACATGCGCGAAGCCTAGCTCATAGCCGAACGCCCGGTACTCGTCGAACTCCTCCATCGGAACGTAACGGATAATCGGCAAGTGCTTCGGCGAAGGCCGCAAATACTGCCCCAGTGTGAAAATGTCCACGTTGTGCGCACGCAAGTCCCGCATCACCTGCATCACTTCATCCCGCGTTTCGCCTAAGCCCAGCATCACCCCGGACTTCGTCGGCACCTGCGGCCGCAACTGTTTGGCGTAAGCCAGCATGTCGAGCGAACGTTCGTACCGCGCACCCAGCCACACCATCCGGTACAGCCGCGGCACCGTCTCCGTATTGTGGTTCAGCACGTCCGGCGCGGCGTTCATCACAATCTCCATCGCCTCGTGCTTGCCCTGGAAATCCGGCACCAGCACCTCGACCTGACAACCCGGCACCCGCTCTCGAATCGCCTCGATCGTCATCGCGAACAGCAGCGCGCCCCCGTCCTTCCGGTCGTCCCGGTTCACGCTCGTTACCACCGCATACCGCAAGCCCATCAGCGCCACGGCCTCCGCCACGCGCCGCGGTTCGTCCATGTCCACCTCAAGAGGTGCACCCTTCTGCACCGCGCAGAAGCCGCATCGCCGCGTACAAACGTTCCCCAAAATCATGAACGTCGCCGTCCGCCGATTCCAGCAGTCCCCGATGTTCGGGCACGCCGCCGACTCGCACACCGTATGCAACCGCAGGTCGGCCACCAGCTGTTTCAGCTCCCGGTAATTCTCTCCCACCGGAGCGGGCGCGCGCAGCCACTTGGGCCGTTCAACCTTGGGTTCAATTGTAACCAGCACTGATTTCAGAATACCGTAACCGCCCCCCTATACTGTAAGGACTTGGTCTCCTCTACTCGCTGGCTGTCTGCCCTCTTCTTCCTCTCCGGCTTCCCGGCGCTGCTCTACCAAATCGTCTGGCAGCGCGCCCTCTTCACGATTTTTGGCGTCAACGTCGAATCCGTCACCGTCGTCGTCAGCGCGTTCATGCTCGGCCTCGGCCTTGGCAGCCTGCTCGGTGGATGGCTCTCCCAACGTCCCGCCGTCCCCCTTCTCCTCGCCTTCGCCTTCATGGAATTGGCCATCGCGGCCTTCGGCCTCGTCTCGCTCCAACTCTTTCAATCTCTCTCGACCCTCGGCGCTCCCACTTTCCTGCTCTCCTTCGCCGCCGTTGTTCTCCCTACCGTTCTCATGGGCGCAACCCTTCCCCTGCTCGTAACCCATCTCGTCCGCGTCTCCGGCCACGTCGGTCGCTCGGTCGGGCTCCTCTACTTCGTCAATACCCTCGGCTCCGCCGTCGCTTGCTTCGCTGCGGCGCTGTATACGATGAGCGAACTGGGCATGTCCGGCACCGTCCAACTCGCCGCCGCCATCAACGCCCTCATCGGCCTCGCCGTTCTCCTGGTTCACTTCCGCTCCGCCCCCGCGCCGCTCCGTCCCGAATCGCCCACCACGCGCGGCCAAGCCACCATGGCCTTCCCCGCCGGCCTGCTCCTCGCCGGCGTCGTCGGCTTCGTCTCGCTCGGCTTCGAGATCATCTGGTACCGCGTCTACTCCTTTGCCTCCGGCGGCAGCCCCCGCTGCTTCTCCTTTGTCCTCGGTGCCTTCCTCGCCGGCATCGCCCTGGGCTCCTGGTTCTCGCCCCGGCTCCGCTGGCCCATCGGCCGCCTTATCCTCATCGCCACCGTTGTCAGCTTCGCGACCATCCCGGCCATCTCCTACCTGGTCGCTTACGTTGACTACACCGTCACGCTGCCTCTCATCGCCCTCGCCGCCGGCCTCCTCGGAGCCGTCTTTCCGCTGGTCTGCCACGCCGCCGTCCCCCCGGACGATCACGCTGGCCGCCGCCTCAGCTTTCTCTATCTCGCCAACATCGCCGGCTCCGTCCTCGGCAGCTACGCCATCGGTTTCATCCTGCTCAACCTCCTTCCCCTTTGGGCGATCTGTCTGGCTCTGTCCGCCGTTGGTCTCGCCGTCGCCTGGCTCTCTCTCCGGACCTTTCGCGGCCCCCTTCTCGCCGCCGCCTCAGTCCTCGCTCTCCTGCCGACCTTCAGCGCCTTCTACGAGCGCCTCCTATATAAAGACGAATACACCGGCCAACGGTTCACCGACCTCGTTGAAACCCGCAGCGGCGTGGTCTCCGTCGATTCCGACCGCCAGATCTACGGCGGCGGCGCCCACGACGGAGTCCTCTCGACCGACCTCGTCAAGTACGATAACTGCATCCGCCCCCTCTCGTTGAGCTACCTCCATCCGGCTCCCCGCGAAGTCCTACTCATCGGCATGGCCGGCGGCGCTTGGTCGCAGATCGTTGCCAACCACCCGGTCGTCCAGCGCGCCGTCGTCGTCGAAATCAACGGCGGCTACCTCGAAGTCATCCGCCGCTATCCCGACGTCGCCCCCGTTCTGCGCAACCCCAAAGTCCAGGTCGTCGTCGACGACGGCCGCCGCTGGATGCGTCAACACCAATCCCAAAAGTTCGACGCCATTTTGATGGACACCGTGCAGCATTGGCGTGCCCAAGCCACCAACCTGCTCTCGACCGAAATGCTCACCCTCGCCCGAGGCATGCTCAAACCTGGCGGCATCATCTACTACAACACCACTTGGTCAGAGGACGCTCAACGCACCGGCGCGACCCTCTTCCCTTATGTCCTCCGCTTCGGCCCATTTCTAGCGGTGAGCGATTCGCCCCTGCAACTCGACGAAAACCGTTGGCGCGAAAACGTCGCCAACTACCGACTCGACGGCCGCCCCATGTTGAACCTTTCCGAACCCGCCGACCGAGCCCGTCTGGATGCCGTCATCGCCTCCGCCCGCAACATCGATCCGACCGGAAACGAATACCTAGCCTTCGAAGAAGGCCCCAGCATTCTCCGCCGCACCGCCAACGCCCGCATCGTCACCGACAACAACATGGCTACCGAGTGGACCCGATAGCCTTACCCTCCTCCGCCAAATCCGTCTTCGCATTGTTCAGCCAACTCACCGCCGGATTTGCCTGCTTACTCAGAATCTCAAACCCGCTCCGGGACTCCACCTCGGCCTCGCGATACCGCCCCAGACGTAAAAGTGTTCTCCCCAGCTTGATCCGTCCAATCCCGACGTTCACGTGCGTCGCCGCCAACGTCCGAGCATAAATCGTCATCGATTCCCGCAGCAACGGCTCTGCCCGTGCAAACTGCTTCTGCGCCATATAGACGCTCGCCAAGTTCGATAGCCCGACGCTGATCAAGTAGTGCTTCCCCGCATACGCCTCGCGGTAGATCGCCACCACCCGCTTGAAAAACGCCTCGGCCTGCGGATACTCCTGACGAGATAGGGCCACCGTCCCCAGTTCATTCAGTGTTGACGCCACCTGCGGATGAACCGGTCCGTAAACTCGTTCCCGGATCGCCAACGCCCGTCCCAGCAACGGCACCGCCTCGGCCGATCTCTTCTGCAAAATCAGCGCCCGTCCGATCAACGTAAGCCCGGCCGCGGTCCGCGGATGATCCTCGCCGAAAAACGGAAGAGTTATGGCGAGCGCCTGCCGATGGAACTTCTCCGCCTCCTTATAATTTCCCGTGTCCTGCTGAATCGCTCCCAGGTTCACCAGATCCTCCGCCACGGACGGATGCAGCGGTCCGTAAATTTGCCGATGCGTCGCGAGCAAACGCTGGTTCAACTCCTCCGACCGCTTGTAGTTCCCCGCGTAGAAATGCACGTTCCCTAGCCCGGCCAGTGTCGCGGCCAAATCAGCCTCCGATTCACCGGACCGCGTCCGCACAGCCAGCGCCTCCTCCAAAACCTGTATGGCGGCAGGATAGGATCCCCGCTCCTCCAACACCTTCCCCAGCGTATCGAGCGCATCAGCCAATCCCGTCTCACGCGGCCGGCGCAACGCCACGCCCTCCCGGGCTAACCGCTCGGCCTCTTCGAACTGAGCCTGATCAGCCCGTAATAACGCCAACTCCAAAAGCCCCAGCGAGAGCGCCGCCGGGCGTTTGCCCTGTGCAACGGCCTCCCGAAGCAAAGCGTCCGCCTTTTCCAGATTCCCCAACTTTCGCTCGACGCCGCCCAGCGTCCGATAAAGTTCTGCCTGTGCCTCTGGATTGCCGCTCAATGCCCGCGCCTCGCCCGCACCCCGGTCGAGAAGTGTCACCACGCGAAGATCCTTCGCCGGTCCAGCGTACCGGTCGCCGCCTTCGAACAAGTTCAGCACAAAGCGCATCATGCGCTGCGAGCGCGCCGCTTCGGCAACTGCGGCGTTCCGCGCATCTCGTAGTCCTAACGCATAGTACAGCGATAATCCACTAACCAGGATCGTGATCGCCGCCGCCACCACCACCGCCACCCGATGCCGGCGGACAAACTTCTCCCCTCGATACTTCCAACTATCCGGACGCGCCTCGAGCGGCTCTCCCGCATTGAAGTGGTCGAGATCCCGCAGCAGCGCTTCGACCGACAGGTATCGCCGTTCCGGCTCCGCGTGCCTCGCCGTCGAGATCAACACATCCAAATCTCGCCTGTCTGCGCCGGTGGCCGCCACGCGATCCGCCAGTAACTCGTACAGCAGAATCCCCAGCCCGTAGACGTCCGTATAAATGCCCGTCGCCTCCCCCCGCTGCTGCTCGGGCGCGGCGTAGGCCGGAGTCATCAGCCGAAGCCCTGTACGGGTCAGGGCATCGGCGGTATCCAATTGTTTGGCGATTCCGAAGTCCAACAACTTCACCTCGCCCTGCTGGCTGACCAGCACGTTCGACGGCTTCAGGTCCCGATGGATGATGCCATGTCGATGCGCGTGCTGCACCGCTTCACACACGCTTCGAAACAAGCGCAGGCGCTCCGTCAAATTGCTCGCCCGCCCCTCGCAGTAGTCCGTGAGTGGGCAGCCCTCGACAAACTCCATCGCAAACCAAGGCGTGCCGTCGGGCAGCGTGTCGGCATCATAGAGCACCGCGATCGACGGGTGGTGGAGCTCTGCCAACGCGCGCTGTTCGGCCAGGAATCGTGCCCTCCGTTCCGGCGAAAGCCACGCGTCCCGCAGCACTTTGATTGCCGCCAAGCTGCCCAGATCGTCCCGCCGCCCCAGGAACACGAGACCCATTCCGCCTTCCCCGATCAGCCGCTCCAGTCGATACGGTCCAAACGGCTGAGCCAAAAACGCCGTAGGAATTTGATCCTCCCCGGTAAAGGCCAACTCTCTCACGCCCCGGTCGAGCAGGCTGGCCGACCCGGCGTCTTCCGCCAGCAGCGACTCCACCTCCGCCCTTAGCTCCGCTTCCACTCCCGCAAGAAATCGGTCCCGCTCCGCCCCGGTCAGGTCCGCCGCGGTGTGAAACAGTTCTTGAACGCGTTCAAACCGTGTTGCATCCATTGGCCCCATCCTTACGTAGCTCCCGGCTCAGCCACGCCTTTGCCATTCGCCAATCCCGCGCCACGGTCGCCTCCGAGACTCCCAACACCTGCGCCGTCTCCGCTACCTCTAATCCGCCAAAGTACCGGCTCTCCACGATCGAAGCCTGGCGCGGGCTCAGCCGAGCCAACTCTTCGAGCGCGGCATCCAGCCGCAAAACGTCATCGGCCTTCGCCAGCGCCGGCAGATCCTCGGCAAACGTCACGAGCAGCGCCCCGCCATCCCGCTTCAGCGCCCCCCGTCGTCGAGCCGCCCCAATCAACAACTGCCGCATCGCTCGCGCCGCCACCCGTTTGAAATGGAGCGGCGATTCCCACGCGATCTGCTTCGAACTCGCCAGCTTCAGCCAAGCTTCGTTTACCAGCGCAGTCGGGCTCAGCGTCGCGTCCTGCGAAGATCGCCTCACCGTTCGCGCCAGCCGTCGCAACTCTTCGTAGGTGGCACTGAAGACGCGGTTCAACTCGTCCCGATCCGCCATGCCCAGGTTCTCGCCAATTGGCCAATCCGCGAATGCCTCCACTCCCGGTCCTCGAACCCGCATGGAACTGAGTTTATCATTCGTCCCGGTTGGGCTGACAGTTCTCGACGGCCATTTGCGTACTGCCAAGTGAGGACCTCTCCCATGCGCATCATCAACCGGTTAATTTTCATCCTTGGCGGACTCGCCATGTTCTGTCCGACCTATGCTCAGACCATCACTTCGGTAGCGGGCAACTCCAGTTGGGGGCTCGTTTATAATATCTCGCTGGATGCGGCTGGAAACCTCTACGCGGCGGACTCGACCAAACATCAGGTCTATAAGATCGACCCCTTGGGGCTGACCACCGTCATCGCCGGCACCGGCCGGGCTGGCTTCTCGGGCGATGGTGCCCTCGCCTCCGCCGCCCAACTCAACGGGCCCGCCGGAGTGGCGGTCGCCCCCGACGGCACCGTCTACATCGCCGATAGTACGAACGATCGAATCCGCAAGATCGCCCCCAATGGGATCATCACGACCATCGCTGGTTCCGTGGGCGGATTCCTCGGCGACGGCGGACCCGCCACGGCCGCCCGGTTGAACTCGCCCACTTCAATTGTTCTCGACTCCGCCGGCAATCTATACTCCTCCGACGTTTTGAACCTTCGAATCCGCAAGATCACTCCTGCCGGCATCATCTCCACCATCGCGGGCACCGGTCGATTCAGCCTCTCCGGCGACGGCGGTCCCGCCACCGCTGCCGACGCCTATCCGTGCTGGCTCGCGCTCGGTCCCGACGGCAGCCTGTACTTCACCGACGATGGTGATGCCCGGTCCAACGGCAACAAACGCCTGCGCCGAGTCTCTCCCACCGGAGTTATCTCCACAGTCGCCGGCACCGGCGTGGCCGGCTTCACCGGGGACGGCGGTCCAGCCACGGCCGCCCAACTCCGCTCAGCCTCCGGGGTCGCGGTCGACGCCGGTGGCAATATCTTCATCTCCGAATCCTTCGGGCAGAGAATTCGCAAAGTTGACCCCAGCGGCAAAATCACGACTTACGCCGGCACAGGCTCGGCAGGTGCCCTCGGCGACGGCGGTCCGGCGGTCTCCGCCCAGTTCAACTTTCCTTACGGCCTGACCGTCGATTCCATCGGCAACTTATACATCGTTGATCGAAGCAATTTCAAAATCCGCAAAGTCTCGATCCCGCCCGGCCCCGCCCTTCGTACCGACGGTCCGCTGTTCACCTCCTTCGGTGGCTAAGCCGGGTTCGCCTCGAACACCTACGTCGAAATCTACGGCCAGAACTTTTCCCCCACCCAGAGGCTCTGGGGCGGCGCGGATTTCAGCGGCGTCAACGCGCCCACCTCACTCGACGGCGTCAGTGTTACCGTCAACGGCAAGCCCGCCTTCGTCTACTTCATCAGCCCGAACCAGATCAACATCAACACTCCCGAAGATACGGCCACCGGCTCAGTCCTCGTTCAGGTAAAGACCCCGCTCGGCCTCAGCAACTCAGTTGTCGTCAATCGCGATCGCCTTTCACCCACCCTACAGACCGTTCCCCAGTTTCTGATTGACGGCAAACAGTATGTCGTGGCGCTTACCCCAGATTTCTCCACGTTCATCGGGCGCCCCGGCATGCTGGCCGGAGTCTCGTTCATCGCGGCAAAACCG
>JBBRIO010000239.1:0-7753 GCA_038220855.1 Bryobacterales bacterium
CACCGCCCAGGAATCCGGGTACAGGTTCGCCTTCCAACCCTGCAGATCCTTCCCGTTGAACAGCTCTCGCCACCCCTCCGCCGCTTGCAGCCCACTCAGTCCCGCCAACGCCAAAATCACAAGAATTCTGCCCATCGCAAAAGAATACGCTAAACCGGTCACCTTTGTCTGATTTCTGGATCCTGATTATTAGGAGGCTCTGATCGAGACCTTCTGCAAGGAGCACAATGAACACCCGTCGCCAGTTCGCATCCACCCTTATGGGGTTCTCCCTAGCTACCCGGGCCCATTCCCAGGGTCGCCCGGTCCCGAGCCTCAACTCCACCGAAACAGATCGACTTCTCTTCATGAGGGAAGAAGAGAAGATGGCCCACGACGTCTACGTTTTCGCGGATGAGAAGTGGAACCTCCGCATCTTCCGCAACATCGCCCAAAGCGAAACCACGCACTTTAATCAGGTCGGAAGCCTACTCACGCGCTACGGCATCGCCGACCCTTCCTCCGCGAAACTACCCGGCGAGTTCGTCAATCCGCAGCTCACCACTCTCTACCTCGACCTAACCGCGAAGTCCGCCCTCTCGCTGAAAGATGCACTGGAAGCCGGCATCATCATCGAAAAAGTCGACATCCAGGATCTTGAAGATGGCCTCGTCGAGACCAAGCAGACCGACATTAAGCGCGTTTATACAAACCTGATGAATGCGTCCTACAGCCACCTCGACGCCTTCGAAGAAACCCTCGAACTACTCGCTAGCGTCAAAAACTAGCTCAAACGCAAGGTAACGAAATGACCCGTACTCTCGCTCTCTACATTCTCCTGGCTCTCCCCTCGGCCTTCGCCCAACCCATGGGCGGAGGCATGCACGGTCGCATGATGGGCAAACTGCCTGACTCGATCCCCTCCCCCACCAACCCCTTGACCCCCGCCAAAATCGACCTCGGCCGGATGCTCTTCTACGAGCCCCGTCTCTCGAAGGGCCACGACGTCTCCTGCAATTCCTGCCATAGCCTGGACAATTACGGTGTCGACGGCAAGCGGGTCTCCACCGGCTTCCAGGGCCAACTCGGGGGCCGCAACTCCCCCACCGTCTATAACGCCGCCGGCCATCTCGCCCAGTTCTGGGATGGCCGCGCCGCCGACGTCGAAGAGCAGGCCAAAGGCCCGGTCCTCAACCCGGTTGAAATGGCCATGGCCTCCGACGCCGAAGTCGTCGCCACCCTCCGCGCCATCCCCGGCTATCGCGCCGCCTTCCAAAAGGCTTTCCCCGCCTCCTCGGAACCCATAACCTTCGACAATATGGCCCTCGCCATCGGTGCCTTCGAACGCAAACTCGTCACCCCCTCCCGCTGGGACCGCTTCCTCAACGGCGACTCGGCCGCCATCACCCAGGAAGAAATGGCCGGCCACCACGAGTTCATGCACCAGGGCTGCGCTTCCTGCCACAACGGGGCCTACGTCGGCGGTCGCATGTTCCAAAAACTCGGCGTCGAACAACCATGGCCCATCTCGACCGATCTAGGTCGCATCGAAGTCACCAAGAACGCCGCCGACCGAATGGTCTTCAAGGTGCCCTCCCTCCGCAACGTCGAAAAGACGGGGCCGTACTTCCACAGTGGAACCGTCGCCACCCTCCCGGAGGCCGTCCGTCTGATGGGCCAACACCAACTCGGCGTTAAGCTCGAAGACCGCCAGGTCAGCCAAATCATCGCGTGGCTTAAAACGCTCACCGGCGAAATCCCGCTCGACTATATCCGTCGTCCGAAACTCCCGTAAAATCACGGGAGCGCCTACCTTTCGAACCCTGCTCCTGCTAGCCGCGGCGCTCACTCTTCGCGCCCAAAGCCCGATGCATTTTCAAACCGACTTCCCCCCCGGGGAGTTCGCCGCCCGCTGGTCGAAAGTTTACGGCCGCATTTGGCCCCAAGCCATCGCGCTGGTCCAAGGCAACGGGCTCGAAGGCGGCTTTGAGTACCCCCGCCAACCGAACGAGTTTCACTACCTCACCGGCGTCGAGACCCCCCACTCGTTCCTGCTCCTCGACGGTCGCACCCGCAAATCCACCCTCCTCCTCCCGCCGCGCAACCGCCGCCTGGAACAAAGCGAAGGCCGGGTGCTCTCGGCCGACGATCCCCAACTGGCAACTCCTCAGCGCCAACGCGGCGATTTCCCTCGACCCCTGGGACGGCCGTCTCTCCCGCGAACAACAATTCGCCAGCCCCGCGCCAAAATCGAAGACCTCACCGCCATCCTCGACGAACTCCGCAGCCTGAAAAGCCCCCGCGAAATCGCCCTCATCAAACGCGCCTCGCAACTGGCTGGCTACGGCATCCTCGAAGCCATGAAAGCCACCCGTCCCGGCCTGTTCGAATACCATCTGGACGCCGCCGCCCGCTACGTCTTTCTCTCGGGCGGCGCGCGCCTGGAAGCCTACCGCTCCGTTACCGCCTCCGGCACCTCTAATATCTGGAACGGCCACTACTTCCGCAACGCAAGCCAGCTCAAATCCGGCGACCTCATCCTCTATGGATTTCGCCCCCGACTATCGGTACTACACAAGCGACGTCACCCGCATGGGGCCCGTCAGCGGCAAGTTCAGCCCGGTCCAAAAGGAGCTCCTCGGCTTCGTGCTCGAATACTGCGACGTCGTCGTCTCCCGCATTCGCCCCGGCGTATCCGTCGACCAGCTCCGCGAAGAGGCCTCCATTGCGATGGAACCGGTCTTTGCGCGCTGGAAGTTCTCCCAACCCAAGTATGAGAAGGCGGCCCGCACGATAGTCGAAACGGGGGGCGGCGTCTTTTCCCACCCCGTCGGCCTCGCCGTCCACGACGACGGCCCCTACCACCGCGGCGCCTACAATCCGGCCTCCCGCCCCGCTAGCGCTTGGTCTGTTTTAAAGGACAAGCAGCACCCGCCAACGCACCCCGCAGATTCGACCCGAAGCCGCTGGTAAAGCCGGGGGTGATGCGATAGAAGATATCATCCACGACCCATCGGCCGCCTTCGTTGATCGTGCCCACTTCGTCCTTCCATGAAAACGTCTGGCCATTCTCGGTGTAAGTAAATTGAACCGGGATCCGGGCCGAGGCCGCGGCGGTGACCCGGAAGGTCGAAAATCCTTCGAAGTTACTCGTAAACAGATCTCCTTCCACCCACGGCCCTTTGTCGTCTGGTTCCGCTTTGATGCAGCGAGCCTGCTCGGACTGCGCCTTCCGAATCAACCCTTGGAGACCCCTGCTGAGGTAAGGCGCCAACTGGGCGGCCTCCTTGGCGTTCGGCAAGCCGCTCAGCTTCAATTTCTGGTAGTGGCTGTAGAACGATTCCGCGGCCTGCGCGGCGGAGGACGGCTGGCCGAACCCAGCGGAGGGGAGCAGCAGCGCAGCGGTGAAAAGGAGCGAACGAACCGGATTTGTCATGGGGTCTTCCTGCTATTAAGGGCGGAGAAGGAAGCCAATTCCACTCACCTAGAAGTACGAATCGTACCCGCTTACCCCCCACCCGGTACTCCGCCTTTCGACCGTGGCGACGCCAATCCCTGAAAGCTCAGACTCGGGCCTTCCGCCATATTTTGTGAGCCTGAAATACAACGTGACATGATCATCATCATCCTTGCGATAAGCCAGTTGCCAATTGGAGACTCGACGGCCGGGGAGTGCTCATTCGCACAGTGCGGTGCTAGCCGTGCAATTGTTCTCGCGCAAGCCCGCCAGAAAGGATTCAGCTACTCGTTCCGGAGTTCGATCGCGAACCGGATTCCAAATTGCGAGTCGGGTCGTCTTGATAGACCAGTCGCCACAAGCACAATCCCATTCGCCAAGAGTGCTGGCGAGAATTGGCTTTCCTATCGCCAGCTTGTAAGCAGATAGAGCAGCAACTGCCAAACCGAGGCAAAACAACCATGACCTTTTGCGCATGCGCACAATATTGACTCTATTGTATGAGTTCTGGATCGCGCTGACATCCGTCAAGGGTTTAGTCCTGGGCGTTTGCATCCGGCGCTGGTGCAATTCGGGCCTAAACGCTATTTGCTTGCGAAGGAGTACAGCGGCTGGCGATACGGACCGGAGGGGCCTTAGAGGGTCTTGAGGAAAGCCACCAAAGCGCGCGTGTCTTCTGGAGACAAGTCGAGGCCGAACTCGTGGCCGGGGACGGCGCGGCGTTCGACACCGGGGCCCTTCCAGCCGCTGGGCACGTAGTCGTCACGAAGGCGCTTGCGGTCGAACCAATCTTCGAGGACGCCGATGGAGCCGGAGTGCTCAATCAATGGGCGGTGCCAGAGGCCGCGCAGGGAGGGAACTTTGTAGTAGCCGGTGGCTTTGCGTGTTTTGAGCGCGCCCCCGGGGTCGGTGCCGACACGCATGCCGCGCATGATTTGAAGGCTCCTGGTGGCTTCATCGTCGGGAGGGGTGAAGCCATCGGCTGCGATGAGCATTCCGTTGGTATAGGCGGGCGGGGTGTGGCGGGCGACGCAACCGGAGGAGGTGAAGACTCTTTAGGTCGTCAGGCTGATTGGGGTTCCTGGGCTCTTGCAGGCCGTAGTAAAGGAACATGCCGAGGGCGTAAGTGGCGTCATCGGTGTAGCGGAGGCCGAGGCGGCGCTGATAATCGGTGAAGAATTCGTGCGGCCCAATCGCCCCGTCGTCGGCGGCGCCGACAACGACAGCGTAGCGGGCAATATCTTCGGGACCGCGGTTGCGGTGAGTGCCGGTGGCGTCGAGATAGCGGCTGGTGGGGACTCCGATGAGGCTGGGGATCTTGGTGGTGAAATAGGGGCTGCCGTTGAAGCGGGCGAAGGTGCCCGGGGCGTCAGCGTCGTTCAAGGCCTGGACGTCGCCGGGGGACATCGACTTAATCTTCTCGTGAATGTCGACCTTGAGCCACGGCACGCCCCATGCTGCGTAGGCACCTTCTCCGGGGCTGGGGAGATCCTCGCCGGGCTCTTTGGGGATGGAGAATACGCTGAAAATAAAGTTGCTCATCGGCGCCAGCGGCGGCGGAGGGAAGTTGGCCTGGGATCCGGAGATGATGTTGCCGTCGGCGGTCACGCGGGTGTGGCAGCCCGCGCATCCGCGCACGCCAAGCTGAAGACGGCCGCCTTTGTCGACGACCCGGCGGAAATCGAAGAGTTCACCGTCTTTGGTGGTGCGGACGGGGTATTTCTTGAGGGCCGCGGGGCTGCGCAAGTAGTCGATGATGCGAGGGTCGGAGGTGCGAACCTGAATGAGGTCGAGTTCGTCCCAGACGCGGGCGCCGGACTCAATCCACTCATGTTCGGTGCGGGCTTTGCCGATTTCGATGAGGGGTTCGGCGGCGCGTTTACGCAGGGAGTCGAGATAGCCGGCGGGTTCGCGGTCGGGATGGTAGACGGGGAAGGTGCGCGTGTTGTCGGCGGGGGTGGCGTAGTATTCGGCGGCGGTGTAGTGCTGGGGCCGCATGTTCATGACCGGGAGGGCCCAATCGTGAAGAGCGGAGTCGTCCCAGATTTTCGGGGCCTTGCTGTGGCCGGGGGTCCGGGCGGGAGAGGGGCTTGACTGCTGAGGAAAAGCGGGAGTTAGAAGGGCTATCGCGATTAGAAAGGTCAGCGGGGCCCGCAGGTTTGGCATAAATTACTCCCAGAGCCTAACATGGGACCCGCGGCCACAAAGCCCCGGTCCCCGGTGACAAATGCGCTTGCTAGCATAGTTGCTATCGTGATTCGCCCCTTTACCCTGCTGCTCCTTCTCAGCCTGCTCTTTTGCGGTTGTCGACAAACCGTCCTTGAACCGGTCCCGGACTGGGCATACCCCACCAATCCCGCGCCGACGCCGGGACAGACGGCTCCCGCTCCTTCCCCCGGGCCGTTCCGTATCGAGACGAGTAAGCTGTCCTTTACCCGGCCGGAATTGACGAACCTGTTCAGCGCGCCCGACTGGCGTCCTGAAGATCATCCGGCCATGCCGGAGGTCGTCTCTCATGGCCGGCAGCCGGAAGTGCGGGCCTGCGGCTATTGCCACTTGCCAACGGGCAACGGCCGCCCGGAAAACGCGCGCCTCGCCGGTTTGCCGGTCGAGTACTTCGTCGACCAAATGAAGGCCTTTCGCGATGGGACACGGAAATCCTTCGTCGCCGGACGAGCGCCGACCATCAACATGAGTAACACGGCAAAAGCGATTCGCGATGAAGAAATTCTGGCCGCCGCGAAATACTTCGCCAGTCTTCCGCAGCAGTCGTTCTTCCGCGTGGTCGAGTCGTCCATGATCCCGAAATCGAAGATCGCCGGCTGGCTGTTCAAGTTCGACCCCCAGAGCGGACAGGAGCCGCTCGGCCAACGGATCATCGAAGGCCCAGAGGATTTCGATCAATTCGAACTCCGGGACCCGACCACCAAATACGTCGCTTATGTGCCGGAAGGAAGCATCGCCTTGGGGAAACGTCTGGCCGAGACGTGGGGGGACAGCAAAGAGCTCGAGTGTTCCAGTTGCCACGGGCCGGGCTATAAGGGCAAAGAGAATGTGCCCAACCTCGCAGGCCGCGCTCCCAGCTCCCTGGTTCGTCAGCTTTATGACATGAAGTCCGGCGCCCGGCATGGCGGGAAGAGCTCCGAGATGGACAAGGTTGTGAAGTACATGACGAATAGCGACATGCTGGCGCTCGCGGCTTATCTTGGATCGCTCACGCCGTAGGGTGATCCGAGGCTTGTTGGGCGCGTTCAGCTCCTCCTCTGACCTGCTCGATCATTCTGATTTCAAAGCTCTGCCGCCATTCTGGAATGGTTCGCCCCGTCAGCTCCATATGGGTCGCCGGATCCTTGACAAGCGCTGTGAGAGTTCCCGTTTGAATCGCTCAAGTCAACGGATCCGTAGGCGGTGCTTCCCGTAGAACCGAAACCGCCCTTCGGACATGGCTGCCAATCTGGATAGTTTCTTTGTAGCCGACGCGCTTCAGCGCACTCATGAGATCCGCGCCGCTCAAATCCCTGGGGAGCTTGAAGCCTGAATCGCATCTTCTCGAACGCAGTTTAGCCGAATGAGCTTGGGGTTTCGCCGTCGTCAAAATGGAAGCGAGCCGCATCCTCCACCAGTGTCTGAAGCTCCAGTTCGGTGTCCGCGGGGAATATGATTTCGTTCATCCCAAGGCTCCAGTAACAGGCCACCCCGGCTCGGACCGGGGGATCGGCCCAAGTTGGGCTAGCGGCCCCAAGGCTACTTGCGAGTGCTGCGCCGTCGGCGGTATCGGTGAGGACTCGCGAGAGGAGCCAGTTGCCGCCGTACTCTCCCTTTTCGAGGAGGGCGACGGTACCTCTTCTGTCACCACAGCCCTTGCAGTTGTACTGATTGACGTAGCCGTACTTCAAGTCGCCGGGAGCGGCGGCGCGCCAGACGCCACGGAGTGTTTGGGACTGGTCGACGATCCACTCGTAAGTTCCGGCGGCGTTGAAGCGGATGGGGGGACCGGCGGCGACGTCGAGAGCGACTACCTTCCAGGAGCCGGAGGTGGCGTTCTTGGCCCACGCGCCTCCACCCCCTTTGAAGGTTTGCCAAACCCCTTGAAACCAGGAGAGGGGGACGGGAGCGATGGGCGGGGCCTGGCAGGTTTTGAGGCCGGCAGGAGGAACGAAGGCGGCCTCGCCAGGGTGTCCGGTCACATGTTGCACTTTGTAAAGGCCGCTGCTGGAGATGAATTCCAGGATTTTGGCGTTGTAGTTGAGGGAGCCCGCCTTAACAACCATTCCCACTTGACAGGGAGGGTCCTGGGCGAGAGCAGTGCCTGCGAAC
>JBBRIO010000240.1:0-7737 GCA_038220855.1 Bryobacterales bacterium
CCTCACCCGTCGCATCCCGCGTAATCGGCGTCCCGCTCGCCTCCTGCGGCTCACCCGGCGGGTAAGCCGTCAAATCCGGACTCATCACTTCCCAAGTCACGCCGCCGTCCCGCGTCCGGTGCACGAATTGCGACCCGTAGTATATTACCTTCGCGTCATGCGGCGAAACCTCCATCGGCGACACCCGCTGAAACCGGTATTTCAGCGCATCCCCCGGATTCCCGTACAAACTCTGCGCCCCAATCCAGTAGCGAGCTTCGTTACTGGTCCGCAAATCCTGCCGGCTAAATTGCCCCTTACAACTCCCATAGACAATATTCGCATTCACCGGATCCGGAATGATCGGCCCCGTCTCGCAACCCGGCCCGCTCCGAAAAGTTTGCCCATTTCCCAACGGCCGGCTCGGCACAATTACCGTCGTATTATCCTGCTGAGCCCCATAAACCCGATACGGATATTGATTGTCCACCGCCACCTGATACATCTCCGCCGTCGGCTGATTCGCCTGCGTGCTCCAAGTAGTTCCGCCATCGAGCGACACATTCGCCCCACCGTCATTCGCCTGAATCATGTAACTCGAATTCTTCGGATTAATCCACACATCATGACTATCCCCATGCGGCACCTGCCCCCGCCGAAAGCTCTTACCCCCGTCCGTACTCTTGAACCAACCTTCGTTGCCGACATAGACGGCATCCGCGTTATTGGGGTCGGCCCCCAGGGTGGTGTAATAAAAAGGCCGGGTAATTAACGAACCTGACCCATTCACCAAAGCCCAAGTCGCCCCGCTGTCTTCTGACCGGTACAAGCCCCCGCCGGGCTTCGCCTCAATCAACGCATAAACCCGCTTCGGATTCGCCGCCGACAACGCCACATTGCTTCGCCCAAACAATCCATCCGGTAACCCGCCCCCCAATTTCGCAAAAGTCACGCCCCCATTCGTCGACTTATAAATTCCGCCTTCCCGCGCCCCGCTGATAATGGTCCAAGGCCGCCGCTGCCCTCGCCACAAACTAACATAAATCACCTCCGAATTCCCCGGCTCTAACTCCAAATCCGCCGCTCCTAACTGATCCGACACATACAGAATCTTCTTCCAACTTACTCCCCCGTCCTTACTCTGATAAATCCCCCGCTCCGCACTATCCGTAAACGGATTTCCCAGCGCCGCCACATACACCACATCCGGGTTTGTCGGATGCACCCGAATCGTCGAAATCTGCCCCGTATCGCGCAGCCCCACAAACTTCCAGCTCTTCCCCGCGTCCGTCGACTTATAAATCCCCCGCCCAATCGAAACGTTACTCCGAATCTTCGAAGACCCCGTCCCGGCATAAATAATGGAAGGGTTCGACAACGACACTTCTACCGCCCCCATCGAAGCCGCCGCAAAATATCCATCCGACACATTGGCCCAGTTATGCCCCGCATCGGTCGTCTTCCAAACCCCGCCCCCGGTCGACCCCAGATAGAACGTAAACGGCTGCGAAGGCACCCCCGTCACCGTCGTCACCCGCCCGCCCCGCAAGGGCCCGATCATCCGATACCGCAAAGCCCCAGACCAATCGGCCGCCTGCATCGCCAAAACCAAAGAAAGAACCGTCAAAATTCGCATAGCTTAGAACAAAGTGTACTCACAAAATCTGTCGTCGGGCGCGGGGCCTGATGAGGGGATCTATTTCACGCTTCACCACAGGACGATCAGCGCCAACTTGTTCCTATTTTTCAGCTACTCACGAAAATTCGCTGCCAACCGAAACTGTGGACAAACCAAACATTCCGCCGCCCTGTGTCCACACCAAGCCAATAGACTTAACAACTCCCGGATTCGTTTCTTCCTCCGCCTTCGATCACTGGAAACACGGCCGGCCCCTTCATTCGCCCCGGACCTACCAACTCCACCTTCGGCCCCATGTACACATAAACCAACCCCCGCCGCGCCATCTCGCTCCGGTTCGCTTCGCTAGAATGCACCGTCAAGCTGTGGTGCAGCACACAACTCCCCCGCCGGATCACCGCCGCAAACTCCGGCAAATCCACCGCCTCTGCCAAGCCCAATGAATTCCCCGCCACCCCCGAAGCCGCATGCGGCAACCGGCCCAACCGGTGCGAACCCAACCGGAACCGCACACACCCGTTTTCCTCGGTCGAATCATCCAGCGCAATCCAAGCCGACAGCATGTCGTCAGGCGAAAACGGCCAATACGCCATATCCTGGTGCGCCGGCACCGCCGTCCCCACGCGCGCGGGCTTCGCGAACACCTGGCTCCCGTAAAGCCGCACCGGCTCGCCCAGAATCGCCCGCACCACCTCCCACAATTGCCGTTTGCCGGCAAAGTCCAAAAACAACCGCTCGTACTGATGAAGCCGAAACGCATTCCGCAACCGGTCCGTGCCCGGCTCATAAACCAAATCGGCGTCCGGCACATAAGTCACCTCACGCCGAATCACCCGGTCCACCTCGTCGGAGACCCGCGCCAACTCTGCCTCCCCGAAAAGATCCTCCAGCACCACCACCCCATCGCGCCAAAATTGTTCTGCAGCCGTCACGCCCTCCATTGTAGTGCGACACTAATCCCCATGAAGCTGAGCTCGTTTTTCCTCACGGCCGCCCTGTTCGCGGCCAGCCCCACGACGCAAGTCGTCGTCGATGGCGCTGGATACTTTCCCGTCCTCACCCGCCTCGCCGATGGGCGCCTCGCCGCGGTTCTGCGTGGGGGTGGCCCCCACATTGGCCGCGGCGGCCGCCTGGATTGGATCACCTCCCGCGACCAAGGCCGCACCTGGACCCCACCCGCCACCCTGGTCGACACCCCCGAAGACGATCGCAACCCCGCCTTCGGTCAACTCAAGAGCGGCACCCTCCTCCTCGGCTTCTGCATCCTCAGCGGCTATGGCCCCAACGGCCAACTCGCCGCCGCCCGTAAGGACCGTGTGTTCGACGGCGTTTACGTTATCCGCTCGACTGACCAGGGCCGCACCTGGAGCGAGCCCCGCCGCAAGCCCGAAACCCGCCGCCCGCCCGGCGACAAAAACGTCGTCTCCACCGCCGTCTCGCCGTACGGCAAGATCGTCCAGCTCAAGGACGGCACCGCCCTCATGTCCGTCTACTACGAAGCCACACTCACCGACGGTACCCAGCAATTCCAAAGCTGGGTCTTCCGCTCCACCGACGATGGCCAAACCTGGGACCAGCCCGCGCTGATTCAACTCGACGGCAACGAAACCGCGCTCACCGTCCTTAAAGACGGCACCGTCCTCGCCGCCATCCGCACCAGCCGCGCCGGTTATCTCAAAGTCGCCCGTTCCACCGACGGCGGCCGCACCTGGGCCCCTTCCCTCACCGTTACCAAAGACGCCGAACACCCGGCCGACCTTATCCAACTGCGCGACGGCCGCGTCCTGATGACCTTCGGCGAACGCAACGCCCCCCGCGGCATTCACGCCTGGCTCAGCAGCGATCGTGGCCTCACCTGGAAGCCCGAGCATCGACAAGCCCTCGCCACCGACGCACCGAACACCGATTGCGGTTACCCCAGTTCCGTCGAAATTAAATCCGGTAAGATCGTGACCATCTACTATCAAGTGGACGACGCCAAAAACGCCCCCGCCAGCGCGAAGGCGAAAGTAATGCACTGGGAGGTACCTAAGAAATGATCGAAGCCATCCTGCACGGCGCGCGCGACTTACGCCTCGAAACTCAACCCGACCCCATCCCCGGCCCCCACGACGTTTTTGTCCGCACCCATGTCACTGCCCTTTCCACCGGCACCGAGCTCGGTAATTACGAGGGCCGTTCCCGCGAAGTCCCTGATGCGCCGCATTATCCCCGCCGCACGGGTTACTGTAACGTGGGCACCGTCGAAAGCACCGGCAACTTAGTTACCAGGTTCCGTCTCGGCGATCGCGTGCTCTCCATGCTCCCCCATGTCTCGGCCTTCGTCGCCCCCGAAAACTCGCTGTTAGTGCCGCTTCCGGATAAAGTAGAAGCCCCGCAAGCTGCGTTGACTTACTTAGCTCAGTTAGGAGTCGCCGCTCTCCGCCAAGCCCGTTACGAAGCCGGCGAACCGGTAACCGTCATTGGCCTCGGAGTCATTGGCCTCGCTACGGTCGCTATGGCCAAGGCCATGGGCGCCTCAGTTACTGCCGTCTCGAATTCCCGCCTCCGCGCCGCCGCTGCTTTGCGGATGGGTGCTCAACGTGTCATTCTTCCCGAAGACCCGGCCGAAACCAATGTCTCGCCCCTAATTGTACTTACGGCTAATCCTTGGTCCGCTTACCAGACCGCCGTCCAAATGGCGGACTACGGAGGCCGGATTGCGATCCTTGGTTTTCCCGGCCGCAACGAGCCCGCACCGAGTTTCAACCCGCTTGACTCGGCATGGTTCTACGGCAAGCAACTGACTATCATTGGCGCCGGCTACTCGCCACGTCTCGACTGCCCTCCCGCGGCGCTCCGTTTCAACTTACGCCGCAACCTTGAGTACATTCTGCAATCCATGGCCTCCGGTGCCATTAACTTACAACCGCTCATTACGCACCACTTGCCCGCCGCTCGCATGCAGGAGGCTTACGAATTAGCTAGTCAACACGATAAGTCCCTCATCGCCACCGTTTTCAATTGGTCCGGTGCATGACTCGCCGCTTACTCGGCCGCACCGGCCTGATGGTCTCCGCCATCTCGCTCGGCACCGTGGAATTGGGCCTCGACTACGGCCTGGGAAGTAACTCGCGGCCCACGCCCTCCGAAGCGGAGCGGCTGATTCACTATGCCCTCGACCACGGCATCAACCACCTCGACACCGCCCGCGCCTACGGCGACAGCGAAGCCATCATCGGCGCCGCCCTCGGCCCTCGCCGCCAACAAGTTATCCTCACCACCAAAGTCGCCGTCAATCCACTTACCCTCACCGAGAGCCTCGAAACCAGTCTCCGCCGGTTGCGTACAGACTATGTCGACATCGTCATGTTACACGCCGCTCCCGAGGATTCACTCACCGCTCCCGCTGTCATCGACCCTTTACTCGCCCTCCAAGCCAAAGGCTACTTCCACCACCTCGGAGCCAGCGTCTACGGCCCCCTTGCCGCCCGCACCGCCAGCGACAGCGGACTCTTCTCCTGCCTCCAAATCGCCTACAGTCCCCTCGACCGCCGCCTCGAAACCCGCTTTACCCAAACAGATAACGTCGGCCTAATCGCTCGATCTGTCTTACTCAAAGGCGCACTCACCCACCGCTACCGCGACTTACCCTCCACTTACTCCGAGTTACAAGCCGCCATCGCCACCCTCGACTCACTCGGACTTCCCCTCCCCGAATTAGCCTACCGCTATGTCTTAAACTCACCCATCGCTACCGCCCTCGCCGGCACCGCCCAGATCACTGAACTCGAACAGATCCTAAGCTACGCCGAACTCGGTCCCTTGCCCTTCCACCTACCCCATCCGAACCTACCCGACCACTGGCTCAACCCCGGCCTCTGGCCTTCAGGGTAAAGTAAGTCCCCCATCCACTTTCAGCACACTGCCCGTAACATAAGAGGCCCGCTCCGAGACTAAGTAACTCACCGCCCGAGCGATCTCTCTCGGCTCCGCCAACCGCCCCCAAGGCAGCCGCGCCCCTTGCTCCCGAATCTGCTCCTCACTAAAGAAAGTCCGTTCCCCCGGCGTATCGGTCCAACCCGGTTCCACGCAGTTCACCCGAATCCGTCGCGGAGCTAACTCATACGCCCAAGTCCGCGCCATTTGATTCACCGCCGCCTTGGCTCCGTTGTAAGCGGTCGAGTTCGCATAAGCCCGCTCCGCATGCACCGAACTCACCATCACAATACTCCCGCCGTCCATCATCCGCCGCGCCGCCACCTGCGTGCAGTGAAACACACCCCACAGGCTCACCGCCCAAACCCTCTCCACGTCCTCCACCGCCGTCTCCAGGAACGGCGCCCGAATGTTCCGCGCCGCGTTATTCACCAAAGCGTCCACCCGCTCCAATCCCGCAAACAAGCTCTCGACACTGGCCCGGTCGCTCACATCGGTCCGGACGAAATGCCCGTCCCCGCCCGGTTCTAGGTCAGCGTTGATCACCGCCCAACCCTCCGCCGAAAGCTCCCGCACTGTCGCCAGACCGATACCGCGGCTGCCGCCCGTGACCACCGCTACTCGCTGTTCAATTCCCATTTACCTAGTATCCGATGCCGCACTTCTTGACGAGATCTCGAGCGGAGGATCAGTGGCAGCAGGCTGAGTCCGGAACGTTCGCGGGAGACAGCCACCGGCTCACTTTGATGATTCCGATCCCCGTTAGGTAACAACCAAGGAGAAGCAGCAGCCCATCCGAAACCGTGGGCCGTACCCAGAGCAGATACACGGCAGGCAAGGCGAGCCAAAGTCCGGCATAACGCCAAGCGAAGGGTAACTTGGGCGCGCGAATCGCCCAATAAGCCAAGTACAGAAAGAGAGATCCGTCGACCAAAAACCAGAAGCCCTGCGGATTTACCAGGTGTCGTAGGAACAGCGCGTAGGCCGCGTAAACTGCTAGCCCCGCCTGCACCTGAGGGGGAATCATTTACTCGTGCCTCAACTCGACAATCGTCGCTCCGGCTCCACCCTCGTAGCCTTCCGCCGCGTAGTGCTTAGCAACCAACGGATGGCCCCGGAGTAAGTCGTGGATTTCGCGCTTCAGGATGCCCATGCCATGGCCGTGGACAATCCGTACGCGCTCTACCGAACCGAGTACCGATTGGTCAAGAAACTTCTCCACCTCGTCGCGGGCCTCTTCGGCACGCTTACCGATGACGTTGAGTTCGCGTGCCAAAATAGCCTCGCCACGGGAAGATTGGAAGCTTATATTCTTCGGAAGTTTGGCTTTCTCACCCGTCTCTGGCAAGATCTCAATCACATCGGTGCGCGGCACTTGTAACTTCAAGAAGCCGGCCTCCACCTCAATGTTACCGGCGCCCAGAATCCGTCGTACGCGGGCAATTTCACGGATGCCCTTCAACCGGACGCGCACCCCTTCGCGAATCTGGGTATCGAGTGTCGGCGCGGCGGCGGACACGGGGCCGAGCTTCTCAATCCGCTCCTTAAACTCCCGCTCCACCTTCGCCGTTTTCACGCGAGCCTTACCGGCGGCCTGTTTCTGATCCAATTCTTCGAGCGTTTGTGCCGCAGTCACGCGGAAATCGGCCAGGGTTTCCTCAAACCCTCTTTCCAACACCGCAAACTTCTGGGCTTCACGTTTCGCGAACTCCGCAGTTAGTTGCTCCTCGCGCAAGCGTAACTTGGCACGCTCGCGAGACAAGGCTTCTTCGTGCTCGCGGGCGTTGGCGACGCGTAAGTGTAACTCGTCCAGGAAGCGCGCAATATCCCGCTCGGCGGTACCCATCAGCGATCGAGCGTGGGCAATCAGGCGTGCTGGAATCCCCAGGCGTGAAGCGATGTCCAAACCGGCAGACTTACCCGGCGCTCCGGTCCGCAATAAGTAAGTAGGCTCAAGCGTCTCCTCGTTAAAACCCATCGACCCATTCACCACCCCCGAGGTCGTCGCGCCGTACACCTTCACGGCCATCAAGTGGGTAGAAGCCAAACAGAAGGCGCCCACGGTGCGGAAATCGTCCAATAAGGCGACGGCTAAAGCGCCACCCTCTTCCGGATCCGTGGCGCGACCTAACTCATCGAGTAAGATCAGCGAATCCGGAGTAACCGACTCCTGCATCGCCTTCACCCGCACCACAAGCGAA
>JBBRIO010000241.1:0-7694 GCA_038220855.1 Bryobacterales bacterium
CTTGCGCATCTCATCTTCGATGTTTACCGGAATGAGAATGGTGTTGTTCGCACCGGGCACAGGCTGATTCGGATTCTGATCGTCGGCCAAATGGAGCTCCTTACAAAACTTATCCCATCATAACAAATCAGTCGGGGGTAAGTCCCGTATTCTAAGAAAGATGCGGCACCTTTCTTTGCTTTTGTTTTGCCTTACTTTCGCCTTCGCGCAGGAGCCGCCCAAGGTGGGGATGGTGAGCGGTCAGGTGGTGCATGGCATGACGGGCGAGCCGGTGCGTAAAGCGACGGTCACGTTGACCTTGCAACGAACAACATTGCAGGGCACGACCGGCACCGATGGCGCGTTCGTGATTGCCCAAGTGCCGGCCGGAGAGTATCGCTTGACCGCCGTCCGCACCGGTTTTCTGCGCGGAACTTACCCATACGCCGTGAAAGTTGACGCCGGGCAAACGATGACCGGGTTGGAAGTTCGGTTGACGCCACAAGGGGTGGTGACGGGGAAGGTGGTGGATGAAGATGGGGAGCCGGTGGAACGGGCGACCGTGGCAGTGATCTCGGCCAAAGCGAGCGCCCGTCGGCGCGGTGCCACGCAGGCGGGGCAGACGAACGACCTCGGCGAGTTTCGCATCACCCAAGTCACCCCGGGCAAGTACCTCGTGATGGTGCGGCGCGACAACACAGTGGTCGGACCCGGGCGGAATCCCGACGGCTCGTTGCAGGAGTTCGGCTACCCGGTGACCTACTACCCCGCCGCCCGCGAGGAAACCAGCGCGGCGCCGGTGACGATGACTCCGGGACAGGACGTTACAGGTTTGGTGATTCCGCTGCGGCGCTCGCCGATCTACCGGATTCGCGGGCGGGTCCAGGGTATGGAGAAGGGTAGCGAGCGGGAGGGGTATCAGGTGATGGTGGGGGGCCGCGAGAGCGCGGGAGGCGGCCGCGGGGGCATGGGCCCGGGCGGCGGGCGCGTGCGAGCCGACGGGACATTTGAGACGGTGGGGGTGGCCCCGGGTTCTTACCTGCTGACGCTGCTCTCGTTTCAAAAGGGACCGCCGCTGACCGTGGGGCGAGCGACGGTCGAGGTGGGCAGCGCACCAGCCGAGGGGGTCGTGCTCTTCGCTGGGGCACCGCTCAAAGTCAGCGGCCAGATCCGGTTCGACGCGACCACGACAGCCAAATTGGGCGACACAAAGCTCTGGTTTGGGACCAGCGTTCCTGGACCGGGATATACCGAGGCGACCGTCAAAGCCGATGGCAGTTTCGAGTTGCGCCGAGTTGGCCGCGACAAGTTTCAGATCAGCGTAACGCCGCCGGCTGGGACCTATGTTAAGTCCGTTAGCGTCGCCGGTCAGGAGGTGTTTGTGACGGGCCTGGATTTGAGCGCGGCGGATGCGGTGGCCCCGATGGACGTCGTGTTGGGGACCAAGCCGGCGACAGTAGGCGGCCGGGTGAAGGACGCGACCACAGGAGTGGTGTGGCTGATCGGGGCGGACCCGAACGGTCGGATTACGGCCAAAATCGACGCGCAAGGGCGGTTTAGCCAAGCCGGCCTGGCCCCGGGCGAGTATCGAGCGATTGCCCTGGAAAGCGCCGAAATGGTGGCCGAATTCGATGACGATGCCCAACGGAAGGCGCAGGGGAAGTTCGAGAAAGTGAAGCTCAGCGAGGGGGAGGCGGCCACGATCTCTCTGACCCTTGTAACGCAAAAAGATATCGAATCCGCTAACTAAGTCTGGTAACGTGGGGCATGATGGCCCGATTTACGCTGTTTCTGATCCCCGGTCTGCTGTTCGCCCAGGATCCGATCAGCGTTTCCGGCAGCGTGCGAAACGCCTTGACCGCGGAGCCGATCGCGAAGGTGTCGGTGTTCCTCCGCAGTATCCTCAACGGCGGCGCCTCGCTCTTGACGAAGACCGACGCCGAAGGCACATTTCGCTTCGTCGATTTAGCTCCCGGCGGGTTCTTTCTGCATGCCGAAAAGCCTGGCTACCTGCGGCTCGGGTTCGGTCCATCGACTCGGGTAGCAGCACCGACACAACTCATTTTGAAGGCGGGCGAAAAGCTGGCCGTTCCGCCGCTTCAATTGCACCCGCAGTCGGTGCTCACGGGCCGGGTGGTCGACGAGGACGACGAACCCGTAGAACGGGTGATGGTGCAGGTGGCGACCCTGCGCGGTGGCCAGTTGATGCCGATGCAAGGTGGGCCGACGAACGACTTGGGCGAGTTTCGAATCTCGGGCTTGGGCGCGGGAAAATACTACTTACTGACCCAGGGAGCGCAGCGGGGCACGACCAAAGACCGGCGCGGCTATCTCACGACTTATTACCCCGGCACATCGGAGGTGAGCACCGCGGTGGCGGTTGACCTGCGGCCCGGACAGGTGTCCGCCCCGCTTGAGATTCGGCTCCAGTTGGGGAATCTCTTTCGCATTCGGGGCCGCGTTCAGGGTCTCTCGGACAGCTACCGCTCGATGACCGTCCGCCTTGTCCCTCGGCGCGACCCGGCGGTCGGGCGAATGATGTCGATGGGCTTTCCTATGCGAACCGGAGGGCTTCGGCCGGATCACACCTTTGAGTTGGGCAGCGTCGCCCCGGGAGTCTATGACCTCGTCTTGACCGGCCAAAGCGGCGTCGAATGGGGCCATATTCCGGTCGCCGTCACCCAGAACAACTTGGAGGATCTTGTGATCGTCGCCCAAGCACCGGTATCCGTGCGCGGCACAGTAAGGTTCGACGGAGAGACCACCGTGTCCGTAGCGGGGCTCCATGTTGTTATCTATCCGGCACTGGCGGGCACTTCGCTCGCACAGGCCCAGATCGATGCCAAAGGAGCGTTCACCTTGGAGGAGGTTGGCCGGCAGATTTATCGGTTGAACCTGGACCCAGGGAAGTCGGCCTACGTGAAGCAGGTTTTGGTAGGCGGAGAGAATCGCGTTCTGGGCGGACTGGATTTCTCGAATGGAGCCGCCGACCTGGAGATTGTTCTGGGGACTAAGCCCGCCAAGCTGACCGTCGCCGTGCGGCGCGAGGAGAAGGACGCCTCGCCGGGTTCTGTACTGTTGATTCCGGAGGGAGCGGCCTATGTTTCGGCCGTGGTACCTTTGCGGGTCGGGCTACACACCGTCGCAACGGCGGGCCCCAATGGCGAGTTCCTGTTCTCGTCCTTACCGCCGGGCAAGTATCAGTTACTAGCCGCAGAGCCAAATTTGATGGGGATTTCGCTGTCGGAGGCGACTCTGAAACAATTGCAGAGTAAGATGACGACCATTGAGATCGAGGAAGGCGAGACGAAGTCGGTTGTACTGGTACAGCTCAGCCGCAAGGCAATGGCCGAACTCGGCCTTGACATTGATCAATGAGACTTTTCGTTCTGTTCTTAGCGGTGAGCAGTGTACAGGCAGCCTCCCTCCGAGGCACGATTCGGGACGGAGCTACCCGTGTGCCCATTGAGCGCGCGCTGGTTCGCTTGGTGAGCGCCGATAAGAAGGTGCTCGAAACGCGCACGGGCAGTGACGGTCGCTATGTCTTCGATGCCTTGCCCGGCGCCCGGTACACGCTGCAGGCGGTCGCCGATGGCTATCTGCCGCTCGACGCCCAGCCGTTGGAACTCACCGCGTCCGAAGTTCGCCGGGACTACGATCTGCGATTGAACCCGGAGTTGCGCATCCATGGCCGTGTAACGAAGGCCCTCGACGAATCGGCCAGCGCTGTGACCGTCGAGGCTCGTCAAAACGGAGTGGCCTTCGCCACGGACTGGAGTGACGCCAATGGGCTGTTCCGGCTGACGGGCCTGGCTCCCGGCCAATACGAAATCGTCGCCGTCCGCGGCATCACGTGGGAGCCCGTGCGGGGCGAATCGTTTACGCTGACCCGACTCGATCGGCCGGTGACCCTGGCCGTCGGCGAGCCCATCCCGAGAGTGGAGCTTCGGCTACGACGGCTCGCGGTATCCCGCGTGCGACTCAAGCTGACCGGTGCCGTCGCCAGTCTGCTGCCGGCCGGCGCGCCACCGCCGCTGAACGTGTACGATTTGGCCGAACGGTCGATCCCGGCCGGTGGCTGCCTCGTCCTCGACGACGTCTTCTCGGGAACCTACAACCTGGTCGTCGACGGTGGCCCCCCGACCCCGCTCACCGTTCCCGTCCGCCCCGGTTGCTAAGCGCCCCGGCCGTGCTTGCGTTCGAGCGATCGGAGATACTCTTCAATCGTCGCCGCCTGGTTCAGGAAGAGATGCGAAACGAACCGGAAAATAGGGTGATAGATCTCGCCGTTCTCCGTGATCCTCACCGACGTTCCCGCGCCGGACGGAGCGAGTTCATACACCCAAGTCCCGCCAAACGGCAGATCCGGCTGGGCGATCTTGACGACGAGTCGCTTCGGCGCAATGCTCTCGGTAACGGCGAACGTGATCGACTCGCCCTTGCGGTCGACTTCCCGCCAAACCGGCGTCCCGTTCTGCGCCGGCAGAACATCGACCCGCGAAAGATCGGGTCGGAAGCTGGCCGCGTTCGAAAAATCCGTAATCGTGTTCCAGACGACCGCCGGTGCCGCCGCCAGCTTTGTCTCTCGGGTCGCGGTGTGCTTTTGATTCAGCGAATAGCCGATTCCAATGATCAATCCGAGCACGAAAACCGTGCCGAGCAGAATCCGCGAGAGCAGTTTGAAGTAGCTCGTGAGCATGGAATTATAGGTTCCGACGCGCCCCGGCCGCGGCGCGCGAGGCGAGCAATTCATGGGCCAGGTAGACGGCGTTAGCGGAATCGCGCGGGGAGCAAATCAAAGGCTGGCGAGCCTCATTGACACAATCGGCGAAGTATTGCAGCTCTGCCGCATAACCGTCCATGGTTTCGAGTTCCAGCGTCTCGGTTTCGCCGTCGAACTTATAGAGCGTCGGCGGGCGATTTTCGGTTGAATAGTCGATCGTGCCGCCATCAGCGGAGACGGTGTACTCCATCGAGAACGGATACGACTTTGGATGGTGCCAGCCCCCGGTGACGATCACCGAACCAATGTCCGGATAGTGCAGCGTCGCGTTGATGAAGTCGATGCCGGCTCCCAGGTTTTCGTAACCGGTGGCGCTGACGGCCTCGGGCATGCCGAACAGCTGCAGGCACATGTCGATGTCGTGGATGAGCAGGTCAAAGACGCCGCCGCCCGACTTCTCCGAGTTCTTCAGCCACTGGCTCCAGAACGGCGCGGCGCACCGGCGACGGAAAAGAGCCGATCGAACTTGGCCGAGTTGGCCGCTCGTGAGTTGCGCGCGAAGGGCGGTATAGGCCGGGAAGAAACGGAGCACCTGCGCGGTCATCAAAATGCGCGCGGCCTTGTCGGCCTCGGCGATCATCTCCTCGCACTCGGCCAAATTCAGCGCCATCGGTTTTTCTACCAGCACATGCTTGCCAGCCCGAAGCGCCGCTATCGAAAGCGGAGCGTGGAGATCGGTGGGAAGGCAGAGATCGACCGCGTCAACATTCGGGTCGTCGAAAGCCTCCTGGGGCGTCCGGTACTGTTTCACGTTCGAAAAATCGAGGACCTCGCCCGGCCCTCCCAGGTTGCCTTGGATGGCGCTGAGATCGCCGCCCAACTTTTTCGGGTCGTTACTGACGACCGCGGCGAGTTCTACGCCCGACAAATTCTGCAGCGCCTTCAAATGAGTGCTGCCCATAAATCCGAGACCGATAACGGCAAGTCGCATAGGAGACTTCCATTATCACTCTGGCTCAATCCTGGCGCAGGGCCACCATCGGATCAACCCGGCAAGCGCGCCAGGCGGGGATGGCAACCGCGGCGGTGCCAACCAGGAAAAGCGTCGCCAACGGCGCCACCCAGTTCCGGAGCTCGGCGACCTGCAACCCGTAGATAAAGCTTTGCACGTAGGTGACACCCTGATAGGCGGCCAACACGCCCATGGCGGTCCCGATCGCGAGCCATCGCCAGCCCTCCATCAGCACCATCCGCCACAGAGCGAAGCGCGGCGCGCCCAGGGCAAGACGGATGCCGATTTCGGTCTGGCGACGGTTCACGCGGTAAGCCAGAACGCCGAACAGGCCGAGGGCGGCGAGCAGCAGCGCCAGGCCCGCAAAGCCACCGCAGAGCAGCGCGAACAGCCGCTCCGGCCGCAGCAATTCATCCACTTGCTCCTCAAGCGTGCGAACGTCAACGAGCGGCATATCGCGGTTCATGCTGGATGCCGTTTTGCGAATCTCCGGGAGCAGTTTCGCCGGATCCTGCGTGGTGCGGACGACATAGGTGAGGGCCCCTCCGCGGAAATCCGTCGCGGGGTCCAGGTGCCGGTAAAGCACGCCCGGCGCTTCGCCGCGAATACGCTCGTAGCGAGCGTTGCGCGCCACGCCGACGACTTCAACCATCTTCCGCGGCGGCAGGCCGCCGATCTCGAAGGTCCCGCCGATCGCGTTGCCTTGGCCGAAGATTTTAGTCGCCAGCGTTTCGTTGATCACGACACGATCCAGCGAGTCCGACGCGGTGAGCATGCGTCCGGCGCGGAGCCCGACTCCGAGCGCTTCCTGGTAGCCGGGCAGCGAAGGGTGGAGCGCGGACTGGACAAACTTATTGTTCCCGAGCGCGATTTGGTTGTAGTAACCGCCACCCGTCATGGGGCGAACCAGCGAAGCCGAGGCCGCCGAAACTCCGGGTAACTCCCGGATGCGGCGCTGCAGTTCGAGATAGAAGGCCGGGGCGGCGGCGGCGGGTACCCCCGCTTGCAGCACGTCGACCGAGAAGAGCAGGAGCCTTTCCCGAACGAAGCCAAGCGGCTGATCGTTCAGGTTCCGCAGCGATTGAACGAAAAAGCCAGCGCCGAGGACGAGCACCGTGGTGAAGGCCACCTGCATCACGACAAGCGCCCCGGAAAACCGTTTCGGGCTACCGGTCGCGAGACGACTACGCGCCGCTTGGCGAGCGGGCCAGAGACCGAACAGGACCGTAGTGAACAGCGAGACCGAAGTGGTGAAACCGAGGATCCGCAGGTTCAGCGGGCTGTTATCGAGCAGCGTGACTTCGCCTTCACCGGGCACGAGCGGCAGGATCGCCTGGACCAGCACGTACGCAATGCCAAGCGACAGGGCCGCGCCGAGTAAGGAGAGGACGAGGAACTCGGCCAGAAATTGACGCGTTAGGCGGCCGGCCGACGCGCCGAGAGCGAGCCGGATCTGAATCTCCTTTTCTCGGGCCACAGCTCGGGCGAGCAGCAGATTCGCCACGTTCGCGCTGGCGATGAAGAGGACCAGGGTGACCATCAGCATCAGGACGAATAGCGGTTCTGAGAATTCTCGGCGCAGACCGCTCAGGCTTTGCGCCGCTGGCTCCAGGCGCAAGGCGGGCGTCGTGTCCGCGCTAGAGGGCACGGCGACGAAGGAATGGACCAGCGTGGCGTTGAGCGGACCAAGGTCCGGAGTAACCGGGAAGCGGCCGATCATTTTCACCCACCAGAATGTCGGGAGGAGACGCTCGTCCACCGGGCCGCCCATCGTGGCGACCTTGCTCAATGCGATTTCAAGGTCGGGATAGGTTCCGATTTCGTGGCCGAAGAACTCGGGTGGAGTGACGCCGATCACTTGAAAATCTTTGTTGTTGATCCTGATGTTGGTGCCCACAATCTCCTGATGCTTCCTCCAGAAACGGTGGCTGACCACGGCGACGGGCGCGGAGTTGGCTTCGTCATCGGCGGGCACCAGCA
>JBBRIO010000242.1:0-7691 GCA_038220855.1 Bryobacterales bacterium
CGATTGTGCGTTTTTGGGGGGGGGAGGGGGGGATGACGGTGCTGGATGTGTGCGCGGCGCCGGGGAATAAGACGCGGCAGTTGGTGGAAGCCGGGGGGGTGGTGTTGGCGGCGGATCGGAGTTTTGCGCGTTTGCGGCAGGTGACGGGGGTGGAGCGGGTGGTGGTGGATGCTCGGCAGCCGTTGCCCTTTGTAAAAACATTTGACCGGATTCTGGTGGACGCGCCGTGCAGCGGGACGGGGACGTTGGGGCGAAATCCTGAGATAAAGTGGCGGATTACGCCGGCGGACCTGACGGATTTGGCGGGGCGGCAGACGGCGATTTTAGGGAACGCGTTGGCGGCTTTGGCACCGGGGGGGCGATTAGTTTACTCGACATGCTCCCTGGAAGCAGAGGAGAATGAAGGGGTGGTACACGCGGTTTGCAGGGACCGGGTGAAAGAAGAAGGATATCGATTGCCAGGGCAAGAACCGGGGGACGGCTTTTGGCATGCCGTGATAGCATGAGAACTGCGTTCTAATGGTCGAGATTCTGCCATCGTTACTAGCTGCGGACTTTGCCCGGTTGGGCGAGGAGATTGCGCGCGTCGAACACGCGGGCGTCACGATGCTTCACGTCGACGTGATGGACGGGCATTTTGTGCCCAATTTGACGATGGGGCCGCCTGTTGTGAAGAGCCTGCGCAAGGTGACGAAGGCGCATTTGGACGTCCACTTGATGATTACGGATCCGGATCGGTTTACGGCGGCGTTTGTGGAAGCCGGGGCGGATAGCGTGTCGGTGCATCAGGAGGCGTGTCCGCATTTGGATCGGAGTTTGCGTTTGATCCAGAGCGAGGGAGCGTTGGCGGGGGTGGTTTTGAACCCGGCGACTCCGGTGAGTACCTTGGACGAGGTTTTGGAGTTTGTGGATTTTGTGCTGGTGATGAGCGTGAACCCGGGGTTTGGGGGGCAGCGGTTTTTGCCGCGCGCTTTGGATAAGATACGCCAGTTGGCGGAACGGCGGGAGCGGTTCGGCTATGGCTACAAGATTGAGATTGACGGTGGCGTGGTGATTGATAACGTCGCTGAGATTGCCCGGGCTGGAGCCGAATGGCTGGTTGCGGGTTCGAGTGTGTTTGGGGCGCCGGATTCCGGCGCGGCCGTGCGGGCGCTGCGGGATGCGGCGCGCGCCGGGCAGTTGGCTTAAACAGAGAGATTAGTAACTTATGCTTGTTTTGCGCAATACGATTTTGACCTTGGTGGTAACGGCTTTGGCGGTTACTTCGCTGACGGGCTGTTTTCGGAAGAAGAAGTACGAGAACCCGATTTCGAAAGACACGCAGCAGCCGGATAAGGTGCTTTTCGATAAGGCCGTGAAGGACATTGAACGGGGCCGGTATGAGGTGGCGCGCATCACGTTGAACACGTTGATGAACACCTACGACACGTCGGAGTTCCTGGCCAAGGCGAAGCTGGCGATTGCGGATAGTTGGATGCGCGAGGGCGGATCGAACGGGATGGCGCAGGCGGAGGCGGAGTATAAGGACTTCATTTTGTTCTACCCGACGATGGAAGAGTCGGCTGAGGCGCAGCAGAAGGTCTGCATGATCCATTACAAGCAGATGGAGAAGCCGGACCGGGACGATCGTCACGCGTATAAGAGTGAGGAGGAGTGCCGGACGTTGTTGACGCAGTTCCCGAACTCGAAGTTTGCGCCGCAGACGCAACAGGTGCTGCGGAACATTCAGGAAGTAATGGCCGAGAAAGAGTTCCGCGTAGGCACCTTCTACAACACGAAGGGTTCGAACCCGGCGGCGAGCAATCGGCTGCAAACGGTGGTAGACCAGTGGCCGCTGTTCTCGAAGGCGGACGAAGATTTGTGGTTGTTGGCCGATAGCTATACGAAGATGGGGCCGCGGTTCAAGGCTAAGGCTGGACAGGCTTATCAGCGTCTGGTGCGGGATTATCCGTTGTCAGCTTATGCGAAGGCGGCGACTGAGAAGTTGAAGGACATCGAAATGCAGGTTCCGGAGGCGGATCCGGTTTCGGTGGCGCGGATGAAGTATGAAGCGGAGAACCGGGCGAAGCCGTCGATGATCCACAATACGTTGGGGATCTTTAGCAAGAGCCCGGACGTGCTGGCGGCAGCCAAGAGCGGGAGTCCGGCGATGGCGCAGATGAAGCCGTCGATTCCGGCATCGGTGCCAATGCCATTGGGCGCGGCGTCGGGGGTGAACGACGTGGGTGGACAGGTGTTGACGGGCGCTTCGGATTTGGACAAGAAAGATGATGCTCGGTTGAGCGC
Organism: Bryobacterales bacterium; assembly: GCA_038220855.1. Lineage (GTDB taxonomy): Bacteria > Acidobacteriota > Terriglobia > Bryobacterales > Bryobacteraceae. The sequence goes on from JBBRIO010000242.1 coordinate 2,287, forward strand.
GCAGACTCCGGGCGGGACGGGAAGTGCGACGCCGGCTCCAGCGGCTGCGTCGGCTACGCCTGCGGCCCCCGATGCGGCGGCGGCTCCGGCGGCGACGCCGTTACCGACCAATCGGCAGGGTGTTCCTGTTAACGCTAAGAAGCTGAAGAAAGAGAAGAAGATTAAGGTTAAGAATTAGTGGCTGGACGGATTCTGCTCGCCGACGATAGCGCGATTGCGCAGCGGCTTGGCGAGCGCATGTTGCGGGAAGAAGGGTTTGAAGTGGTCTCGGTCACCGATGGAGAGACCGCGTTGTTGCGTCTGGCGGATGTGGATCCGGACGCGATGATTGTGGACGCCTTTTTGCCGAAGAAGTCGGGGTTTGAGTTGGCGAAGTTTGTGCGGGAGACGGCGACGCATCGACATATTGGGGTGTTGTTGACAGGAAGCATTACCGAGCCGGTGGACATGGCGCAGGCGGAGGCGGTGGGTGCGGACGGGGTGGTGCAGAAGCCGTTTGGGGTAACGTCGCTGATGGACGTGTTGCGACCGTTGCTCGAACGGGTGGCGGAGCGGCGGCTGGAGAGCGAGTATGGGGCGGAGGCACCGCCGGTGCCGGTGGTTCCGATTTCGGAAGAGGAGCGGGTGAGGGCGGCGGTGACGGTGGCTTTAGACGAGGCGATGCCGCAAATGGTGGAGTTGATTACGCGCGAGGTGTTGCGGACATTGCGTCAAGCCTGACATCATTTAGTCAGATATGGCTGATAACAGTTTTGACATCGTCTCGAAGGTTGAGATGCCCGAAGTGAACAACGCGATTTCGCAGGCGCTGAAGGATGTTGGTGCCCGGTTCGATTTGAAAGACGCGAAGTCTTCGATTGAGCTGAAGGAGAAAGACCATAAGATTCTGCTGGCTTCGGCGGATGAGTACAAGTTGGGGGCGGTGGTGGACATTCTCCAATCGAAGCTGAACAAGCGGGGGATTTCGTTGAAGGCGTTGACGTTTGGTCCGGTGCAGCCGGCGTCGGGGATGAGCGTGCGGCAGGAGATTACGCTGCAGGCGGGGATTCCGATGGAGAAGGCCAAAGAAATCGTCCGGATCATCAAGGATTCGAAGATTAAGGTGCAGGCGTCGATTAACGCGGACGTGGTGCGGGTATCGGGAAAAGATCGGGACTGCTTGCAGGAAGTGATGGCGCTGTTGAAGCAAAGTGAACTGGGCATCGACATGCAGTTTACGAACTACCGGGGCTAGGGATGGCGCGTCGGATAGAGAGCTGTGAGATCGCCGGCCCGGCGGGGAAGTTGGAGGCGCTGCTGGAGGAGCCCGAGGAGGGAGAACCGCGTTTTGCGGCGCTGGTGTGTCATCCGCATCCGCAGCATGGGGGGACGATGCATAACAAAGTTGTGTATCGGATCGCCCGGGGGCTGCGGAAGACGGGTGGGGTGGTGTTGCGGTTTAACTACCGGGGCGTGAATTTGAGTGAGGGGACGTACGCGGACGGGGTGGGGGAGTTAGAGGATGCGCGGACTTGCCTGGGCTTCTTGCGGGAGCGGTATCCGGATTTGCCGTTCGTGGTGGCGGGGTTTAGTTTTGGATCGCGGATTGCGTTGCAGTTAGCGGGTCAGGTGCCGGAGATGGCACGGGCGATTGCGGTGGGGTTTCCGACGAAATATCCGGACCAAGGGTATTTGGAGCCGTGTTCGGTGCCGCGGACGTTTATCCATTCGACGATTGATGTGCATGGGCCGAAGGTGGAGTTGGAGGCGTTGGTGGCGACGCTGAGTGGACCTCCGACGTTGGAGTTTGTGCCGTCGAAGGACCATTTCTTTGTGGATGCGTTGGATGCGTTTGAGGCGGCGGTGGAGCGGGCGGGCGGGCAGATTATTTGAGTGAGTGAATTTCGGGTCGCGATACGCCCTAGCCAGTGACCCTATGAAACTTGCATTTGTCATTGGCTGGGTGTTTTTTGCACTGGAAGCTGTTTTTGTCGCTTCGCTGTTCTTTTCGAAGAACGTGGGCAATGACGCGTCGGGGCGGGGGATGGCGAGCGGGTTTGGGATGATCCTGCTGCCGGTCTTGTTGGCCGTGGGTGGGCTACTGCTGTGGGGGCAGGGTTCGAGTTCGATGGGTCTGAAATATGCGGCACTGCTCGTGGTTTCGGTCCCGTTCTTATTGGGCGGCGGGCTCTGGGCGTCGAATGAGATTAAGGAGCGGATGAACGGCTGGAACCGGGATCAGGCGGGGCGGTTTCGGGATTCGCGGGTGAACAAAATCGCGAGGGCGGTGGATGGGAAAGACTATGCGGCGGTTGAGGGCCTCGTGAAGGGGAGTCCGGCGGTGGATTGGACGGCGACGGATGCGCATAGGAAGACGCTGGTGGAACATGCGGTGGGCCGGGTGCTGGCTGATTACAGCGGAGACAAGTCGGTGGAGGGGGTGGCGATCCTGTTGAGGAGTGGGGGTCCGATTCCGGTTGGGGAGCTCGTGAACACGATCTTCGAAGGCAATACTCCGGGGTCGGTTGCGTTGCTCGAGGTCGTGTTGAAGGCGGGGGTTGACCCGAATTCGAAAGACCATTTTGGGGAGCCGCTCGTTCACATTACCCACGCGTTCCGGGCGCGGGAGAAGTTGTCGTTGTTGGCGCGGCATGGGGCCGATCTGAAGGTCTATAGCAACCGGACGGATCGGCCGCAATGGACGGCGTTGATGACGGCGGTGTATATGCGGAATTGGGAGGCGGCGCTGTTTTTGCTGAAACAAGGGGTTCCTCCCGCCTATGAGGCGCCCGACGGCAAGTCCGTGGCGACGTTGCTGGAAGGTCGCGTGGCGGAGGATGCGGCGTACCAGAAAGCACCGGAGGCGGGGATTGGGGCTTTCCAGCGTGCATTGGAAAAAGTGACGGCCCAAAGCGGCCGGTAGGCTTTATTTGACGATGCTTTCAGGCCCAAAGGCCAGTTTTCAGCCGATTCGCTCGCGGTGTTTTTGAACACGGTGTTTGCCGCAATCGGCGAACAGGGTTTTTAACCGTTCGATCGGACGCCGTTATTTGATGGCAAAGAGATGGACAAACTGCGTGCGGCTTTGCTGGCCGCCAAGCCCTAAAGCGCTGGGAGGTCATCCGGATGCAGCCGTTGGGCAGGGCGGTGATGTTTCCCTCCGCCAGCTCAACGGACGCTGTAACGGTTTTTGTAGTGGAAGTATCGGCCGCCTTCTTCGCACTGGAGGCTGTTGTAGCGGAACCTTTGGGGAGGCGCGCCGGGGAAGAAATCGAGGAAGGGCGGGCTACTCGGGCGGTTGAGGCGCGATTCGAAGCCGGTGAGCGGGACGGTGGAGGCGTGTTCGATATTGTCGAGGCTGCCCGGGTAGGAGCAGCCGCGTACGAGGAAGCGGAGTGTGCCGCCAACCGGCTGGGCGATGAGCCCGTTGAGGCCGTTGCGCCGATATTTGATGAGCGGCGGGGACCATTGGCCACTTCGCGGCGTTGCGTCACCACCTGGACGCATAAACGGAGCAATGTTTTTCGTCATAACCCGTGATGGCGCCTCGGCGCTCACGGGAAAGTGACCACCTGTGCTTGGATAGAGATGACCACACCGAAATCAGGCGCTGCCACGTGGCAGGCTACTGAGCGTGATGCCAGCATTACGCGCCGCAGGCGCGTAACTCCTTCCTCCTCAGCAGACATCCTTATGTCGACACGATCGTGCGTGGCGATGCCGCGTGGCAGTGAGCCACAGGACATTGGAAGCGCAAGTCGTGTCGCTGGTCAACTCCTGGTGAGTATGGGTGGGTAACTTTTCGCGAGTGCCGAAGGTCATGACGTGTTTGGCGATCTGCCATTCGGCCAATTCATTTAAGCCAACGATCATTGTGTTGCGCGGGTGGGTGGCGCGGAGGCTGGTGAACCAACGAAAAACGGCTTGGACGGTCTGCTGGGTGACGGTGGCCATCGATTCGTCCAAGGCTGGGGCGAAGGCGGATCGGGCGGGGGGAGAGGAGGATGATGCGGGTGTTCCTGTTGAAGCGCGTGTCCATAGCCAGCAGGTTGGCTATGGCGCGCCATGGAACCCGACGAAGAGCGGGGAGCAGGGGCACGAGGCCGGGCGGACGAGCGAGCCTGTTGCGATTGCGCTTGTGCAAGAAGCGCGAGGCTTATTCGCTTTGGCGTTGGTCGAGGAGGATGGTTGCGTCGGGGTGGTCCTGGAAGTATTCGAGATAGGCGGGGGCGGCTTCGCCGTGGACGCGGGTGTAATTGCTGCGGGTTGGCTTGCGCGTTGGCCGCGAGTTGCGCGTCTTCGGTGTTGCCGGGTTCCAGCTTTGCCTGACGAGGAGGCAGTGTTCGCCATCGACTACCAGGGTGAGGAAGCCGAGGATGCTGACCTCGGGCTGGTCGATCATGGCTGGTCCCATTGTTGGTTGGTTTGCCGGGCTGAACCGCGGAGGCCGACGATGGAGAAGCACTTGCCGGGTTCGTACTTGAGTCGTAGCGGACGCTTGGCGAATTACCAGCCAGCGAGCTTTTTCAAAGACACTTGGGTGACGCGCAGTTGGAAATTGTGGGGGTTGGCGTCGAGCCAGGAGCAGACTTGATCGGCGGAGGAGTTGCTCCTGCCGATCTCGCTTGGGTGGCTGGCAGGGATTGGTCCCAGATCCGGATGGATTGGGTGGGGGCGTGGTGGGTGTCGGCCAGGACCAGCGTCACGGTGCCCGGGGCGAAGCGGAGAAGGCGAATGACGAGTAAGGGGAGCAACCGCAGACCCAGGTGGCTGCCTTCCATGGGATAGGTTTTGGATCGCGCTTCGTCAAGGAGTTCGATTTCGGATTTGCCAGTGAGGCAGATGATCACTTCGTGGGTGTCGCGATACGAATGGCCGGGGCGGTTGGCAACGACATCGGAGACGTAGGAGACGCGTTTGAAGTCGAAGGGGATGGTTTGGCCGCCCCCGGTGGCGGTTAAAACGCCGCAGGCGTCGCCATAGAGGTGAAAGTCGATCCAACGCATATTTCCCATTCTTGTACTTGCCTCCAAGTGTCAGGCTGTGAGGCCGCATGGGTTCGGCGCATTCGAGAGGCATCAAACAATTAATCAAAACAATTCATCGAAACAATACATCAATGGAGCATGCGCCAGGCATCCAGCGCGGTTGGCAAGATGCGCTTAGGCCGGGCGATCTGCGTTACAATTTCTTAAGGCAAGGATGTTATTCCATTGCGGGATAGGAGTTATGTTGTTTCGTCAAGCGATATTCTTATCTGTATTTCCATTTGCGTTATTTTCGCAAACAGGGGTGATCAGCACGGTTGCCGGCACGGGCCAGCCTGGGTTTTCCGGGGATGATGGGCCGGCGGTGCAAGCGCAGCTTGGTTTGGCGCGGTTGGTGAATGAATGTGACCCGGCGCGATTAGAAGAGCAGAGCCACAT
>JBBRIO010000243.1:0-7640 GCA_038220855.1 Bryobacterales bacterium
GGGGATTGGCGCAAGTGCCCGCGTTTACGGCGTCCGCGTTGCTTTTACTGGAACCGGCGTTGAATCCGGTTTGGACTGGCCTCGTGCACGGGGAGGTGCCTAGCCGGTACTCTGTGGCGGGGGGAGCGATTATTTTAGCGGCAACGTTCTGGGCCGCGAGCACCCACCAAGCGCTTGAATAGTTTCGGTCGAGCGGATAGCATTAGCGGGTGCCTGTGCCTACCGACCGAAATATTTCGATTGTCGTTCCGACCTATTGCGAACGGGATAACATAGCGCCGTTGACCGAGGCGATTCGCGGGGCGCTTCCCGAGGTGAGGCAGATCCTGATCGTCGACGACGGCAGTCCGGACGGCACGGCGGAGGTGGCGCGGGCGATACCGGGGGTGACGGTTCTTGCGCGGACGGGTAGCCGGGGATATGGGCACGCGATGCGGGACGGGTTGCGGATGGCGTTCGAGAATGGGGCGGACGCCGTAATTGCGATGGATGCGGATTTGTCGCATGATGCGACGATTCTGCCGAAGCTGCTGGAAGGCTTGCAGCGGGCCGATCTGGTGATTGGGTCGCGGTACTGCGAAGGGAGCGCGCTCGTGGAGAACTGGCCGTGGGGCCGGCTGGTGATGAGCCAGATTGCGCGAACGCTGGTGCAATTGTGCGCGGGAGCGGCGGTGCGGGATACGACGAGCGGCTACCGTTGCCGGTCACGGGAGTTGTTGAGCCATATGGACCTCGATTCGATCCAGGGGAGTGGATTTGCTTTCGGGTATGAGTGTTTGGCGCAGGCGCGGCGGTCCGGGGCGACGTTTCTGGAAGTACCGAACGTGCATCGGGGGCGGATTCATGGGAAGTCGAAGCTGACTTGGTCGATTACGTTTGAGGCGTTGGGGGTGTTGCCGCGGATGTTGGTGCGACGTGTGATGGAGCCGGTCCGAGTGTTGCCGGGTGGGGTGAGGACCCAAGGTTAGAGTAGATCGACGAAGGCCCCGATATCGGCGGGGCCGATGTAAAAGTGAGGGGCGACGCGGAGCCACCCGGCGCGGGGGGCGGTGACGAAGCCGGCGTCGCGGAGGCGGGCGTGGGTCATGCGCATGTCTTCTTCGCCGCGGCGCAGGCAGACTATGCCGGAGGCGGTTTCGGGCGTACGGACGGCCATGAGTTCGTAGCCTTTGGCGAGGGCGCCGGCGGCGACTTCGGCGGTACGGGCGAGGACAGCTTCGCCGATGCGGGCGACGCCGACTTCGTTCAGGAATTCGAATGAGGCGCGGAGGCCGTAGCAGCCGATGGTATTCAGGGTTCCGGGTTCATAGCGACCGGCGTCGGAGCGCAGGGTCATGTCGCGTTTGCCGTAATCGGCGTGACTGGCGACGTTGGTCCAGCCGAACTCGACGGGTTCGATTTCGTCCTGCCGATCCTGCTGGATGTAGAGGATGCCGCAGCCTTCGGGGCCGGTGAGCCATTTGTGGCCGTCGGCGGCGAGGGCATGGATCTGCATGGCGCGGACGTCGAGGGGGAAGACGCCGAGGCCTTGGATGGCATCGACGAAGAAGAAGACGCCGTGGCGGGCGCAGATGGCGCCGATGGCGGCGAGGTCGGCGCGGTAGCCGGAGAGGAACTGGACGAAGCTGATGGCGAGGAGACGGGCGCCGCGGGCGGCGGCTTCGATTTTCTCGAGGGGATCCGAGACTTCGAGCCAGTCGATGGTAACGCCTTTGGCGGCGAGTTTTTGCCAGGGGTACTGGTTGGCGGGGAACTCGCCGTGGAAGGCGACGATGCGGTCTCCGGAGCGCCAGTCGAGGCCGAGGGCGACGGTGGCGATGCCTTCGGAGGTGTTTTTGACGATGGCGATTTCGCCGGGGGCGGCGTTGATCATCTGGGCGGTGGAGGCGCGGAGGCCGTCGTAGCAGGCCATCCATTGGCCGTAGTGGTGGGAGCCCCACTGTTCGGCGTCGGTGGCGAGCCAGCGCATGGCGTCCGCGGAACGCCGGCAGAGGGGACTGACGGCGGCGTGATTCAAGTAAACCAGCTTTTGCGAAACGGGGAATTCTTCGCGGTACTGCTCCCAAATGTCGAAACCCATCCTCAATAGTATGCGTCAGGAAGAGAGTATACTTGGGAAAGTTCTAGGAGGGCCTCCATGCGACGTCTAGGAATTTATTCGATCACTACATTTGCGTTATTGATCGGCACGGCTTTCGGGCAGGATGCTAAACCGCCAGAGACAAAGGCAAAAGCGCCGGTGGCCGAACCCGGCAAGGTTAAGGCCGACTCCAAGATCAAGAAGGGGAGTAAGAAGGACGTCGAGGCGATCGGCGAACGCGACGCCGGCAAGGGCGTAAATTTTTACTCGATTGAGAAAGAGATTGCGATGGGGAAGGGCTACGCGCAGGAGATTGAGCGGCAGGCCAAGATCATCGACGACCCGGTTATTTCGGAGTATGTGAATCGGGTGGGCCAGAACCTGGTCCGCAATTCGGACACGAAGGTGCCGGTGACGATAAAGGTGATCGATTCGGAAGAGGTGAACGCGTTTGCGCTGCCGGGCGGGTTCTTTTTTGTGAATTCCGGGTTGATAATGAAGGCCGAGAGCGAGTCGGAGTTGGCGGGCGTGATGGCGCACGAGATTGCGCACATTGCTGGCCGGCACGGGACGCGTCAGGCGACGCGCGGCCAGTTGGCCAACATGGCGACGATTCCGTTGATTTTCATGGGTGGCTGGGCTGGGTACGGCATTCGGCAGGCGGCGAGCATCGCGATTCCGATGGGATTCATGCAGTTTTCGCGTGGGTTTGAACGGGAAGCGGACATGTTGGGTTTGCAGTATATGTACAAGGCCGGTTACGACCCTTCGTCGTTCGTAGACTTCTTTGAGAAGTTACAGTCGATGGAGAAGAAGAAACCGGGGACGCTGGCGAAGGTGTTTGCGTCGCATCCGCCGACCGATGACCGGATTACGACTTCGCAGAAGAACATTCAGGAGTTGCTCGAAGCCAAGCCCGAGTATGTGGTGACGACCTCCGAGTTCAACGATGTGAAGACGCGGCTGCTGGCGATGAGCAATCGGCGGAAGGTGGACACGCAGGATTTGAACCGTCCGCAGTTGCGCCGGGCACCCGGATCGACGACAGGCCCGGTGGACCCGGACGAAGACGGCAAGACGCCAAAGACGGACGAAGACGAGCGGCCTAAGCTGAAACGCCGTCCGACTGCGGGCAACTAGAAATATTCCGATCGACACGCGATATCATTGAGGACTATGGGTAGTTTGCTTTTTTGGAAGTCGCGCACAAGGGACTCGCTCCGGCACGGCAGGATGGGCGAGTTTCCCGCCCTTGGTGGCCATACCGGAGCGGCCTGTGCGCTGTTGATCAGCTTGTTTGCCGCGGTAGCACTCGCGCAAGATCCGGTACTCTCCGTTTCGACGACGGAAGTGATTGTCCCGGTGACGGTGACCGATGCGAACGGCAAGTTTGTTTCGAATCTCGAAAAGAAAGATTTCAAGATTTACGACGAAGGCAAACTGCAAGACTTGACCTATTTCAGTCGCGAGCGAAGCCAACCGGTGGTGGTTGGCTTTTTGCTCGATTTGTCGAACACCAGCCGATTGCATTGGAAGAACTATCAGGAGTCGGCGATCGAGTTGGCTTTGGCTCTGCTGCCGGATGACCCGCGTTACAGCGGCTACCTGATCACGTATTCGAACGAGGCTGAGCTCGCGGTGAACACGACCTCGGACTCGCAGAAGATCGTCGAGAAGCTGCGGAAGTTGAAGCCGGGTGGTGGCGCGGCGCTGTATGACGCGATCTACATGGCTTGTACGTCGCGGAGTTTGGTGAAGGGGGAGCCGCTGGAGCCTCGGCGGGTGATCGTCGTGATAGGCGACGGACACGACAACGCGAGCAAGAAGACGTTGAACGAAGTGCTGGAGATTGCGCAGCGTAATTTGGTGACGATTTACGGCGTTTCGACGGTAGCGTTCGGGTTCAACAACGAAGGCGAGAAGGTACTGACGCAACTGACCGAAGAGACGGGCGGACGCGTTGAGTATCCTTTACAGGGGCTTTACAAAGACGTTTCGGGGTATCTTTCGACGCCTTCGGATGAAGGGAACTATGCGTTGAAGGTGGGCACGGGGGGCTATGCCTCCGAGATCGCACGGGGGATGTTCCGGGCGGTGGCGAACACGACCGGAGAGGTAACGACGCAGTATTTGCTGCGATTTACACCGCAGGCGCAGGACGCGGGACGGGTGTTTCGGAATTTGCGGGTGGAAGTTTCGTTACCGAATGTGAAGGTTCGCTCCCGGAAGGGTTACTATCCGTATGGGCCGGATGTAACGACTAAGAAAAAGTAAGGAGGGGACGATAAGGGGGGCATGGTAGTGGAGGCTGAGGGACAATGGACGCGCTAGGCCCACGGGCGGCTGAGTTTGCCTACCTTGAGGTCGCGCTGCCGGGGCGGGCGAAAGAGGTGGCGGGGGTTTTGTTGCTGGACGTCGAGGAAGACGTGCTGTATTTGCGTCTGCGTCGGGATTGGGAATCGTTCGCATCGGGGGAGGCGGACGTGCTGTCGTTGCTGGAAGAGGACATAGCGGCAAAGGGTCGGGAGTGGGGGGGGAAACGGGTGTTGGAGTTTCTCGAAGACCATTTGTCTCATACGGTGCGGATTTCGGAGCGGGAGGCGACGCGGGTGGCCAGCTTCCCTGCCCGGCTGGGGCGGCTTTACCGTGAAGCGGTTGAGCCGGCCGTGATGAAGTATCGGACCCATCTGCCGGTTTATGCGGCTTGGGCGGCGGCGGGGGGGCTGAGTGAAGAACAGTCGCCGGAACTGGCGGGGTGGGAGGAGGTACCGAACGGGGTGCCGGTGGCCGAGGGAATGTTCATTGTGACGGTACGGGGCCGATCGATGGAGCCGTTGATTCCGGACGGCAGCCGCTGCATTTTTCGGGAGCCCAAAGGAGGGAGCCGGCAGGGGAAGGTGCTATTAGTCGAGCGGATTGCCAGCGGGGTGAGCGAGATGACGGTGAAGATATATTCGAGCGAAAAGCGGGTGACGAACGAGGAAGGCTGGGAGCACAAGCTAGTGCGGATGACCCCGGTTAATCCTGAGTTCGAGGCATGGGAACTCCAGCCGGGTGAATTCCTGGTGCGAGGCGAGTTCGTGGCCGTGCTCCCCGGCGAAGAATAGCCGCGCGGTAAGCCACTTCGATTTCGGCGAAGACGTTTTCCCAGGTGGTGCCGATAGCGGCGAGACGGGCTTGGATGGCCGAGAGAAGGCTTCTCGCGAAGGTTCGGGGCCGATCAATGGAGGCATTGATTCCGAACGGTAGCCGCCGCATTCTTCGGGAGCCCCGAGGGGGGGAGGCAGGGGAGGGATTGTTCGAGCGAGAAGCGGGTGACCCGGGTTAATCCTGAGTTCGAGGCATGGGAACTCCAGCCGGGTGAGGTCCTCGAGCGAGGGGAGTTCGTGGCCGTGCTCCCCGGCGAAGAATAGCCGCGCGGTAAGCCACTTCGATTTCGGCGAAGACGTTTTCCCAGGTGGTGCCGATAGCGGCGAGACGGGCTTGGGTGGCCATCTTTCGGCGTAGACCGGCGTCCGAGGCGAGGGCCAAGGTCCGGGCGAGGAAGGCGTCGTCATCGGGGGCGACGAAGCCGGTTTCGCGGTCGCTGACGATGAATTTCGGGCCACCGGAGGCGGTGACTACGGCGGGGACGCCGGAGGCGAGGGCTTCAAGGACGACGTTGCCGAAGGTGTCTGTTTTGGACGGAAAAACGAACAGGTCAAGATCGGCATAGGCGCGGGAGAGAGCCTCTCCGCGGAGGACGCCGGTGAACTCGGCGTGTTGCAGATCCTGGGCGAGTTTATCGCGTTCGGCACCGTCGCCGATGATACAGATTTTGAAATCCGTAATGCCGTGCGCGAGCAGGTGGCGTTCGATGCTCGACAGAAAGTGGATGTTCTTTTCGACCGAGAGTCGCCCGACGCAGCCGATGCGCAGGGTTGGGCTGGAATGGGTTCGTTTGGCCGGATCGAACAGGACGGTGTCAACGCCGCGTCGCATGAGGAAGCCGGGGCGGCCGGAAACCCGCTGAACAAGTTCCAGAAGCTCCGGGTTGGGGGCCATGACGACGTTGGCTAGGCGGTAGAAGGCTCCGAGGGCTTGGAGAGCCGCGGCGGTGACTCCGCGACGAAGGGAGCCCGGGACGAAGGCCGGGAGGCGCGCCCCAGCGTACTCATGGAGATTGGTGTGCCAACTGGCGACCAAGGGGAGGCCCAGCTTTTTGGCCAGGACAGCGCCGATGGTGCCGACGTCGCTGGGGCCGGTGATGTGAATAACGTCCGGGGCGAAGGAACGGACGTGGGCTTCGGCGGTTGCGTAGTGACGGTAATAGAGGGGATCGTAGAACAGGTCGCTTTCGACGGCGAAGGAGGCAGGACCGCGGGACAGTTGGAGACGATGACCGTTGGCAAGGTCGGGAGGACCGGCGCAGACCACTTGGAAGGGAACCGCCAAGCGCTCGGCGGTGGCCGTCAACATGCGACTGGTGTGGGCCACACCGTTGACTTCGTGGAAGGAATCGGTAAAGAAAGCTACCCGCATGGGCTGTCCTCGTTTAGAGCGCGTACTCTCGGCGGACGCTGAGGGCGTGTCGGAGGGTGTTGCGTACCCGCTTAGACTCAAGGACGCGGAGGAGAGCGACGAAGTTTCGGACAAGTCCGGGGCCGGAACCTTTCCAGAGAGAGGTTAGGGTGGCGACGTGGCCGTTGTCCTGGCGGAAATAGATGCGATCGCTCCAGAGGACGCGGCCGGGGTATTCGGGATAGTCGCGGAGGATATCGCCCATGGTTTCCAGGCAACGGAGTTTGAGACTGGCGTTGTATTGGGGGAGAAAGAGGATTTGGGAGTAGTGATCCTGACGGACTTCGGCGGCAAATTCGGAGAAGGTGGCGGCGTGAGAGAGGTTGATGTTGGCGTTGGGTTCCCGGCCGTGGCGGTCGCCACCCGAGATGACGGGCAGTTGCCGGGCGCGCCCGAGGGCGACGACGTCCCGGTTTTCGGACCAGGGACGGAGCCCGTTGAGTTCGAGTGCGTGGATCCAGCAGCCGTAACGGTCGAGGAAGGTCCGGACGCCCGAGCGGTGGACGTCCTGGCCCTTGAGGTCTTCGTCCCAGAGGGGGTGGTTGAAGATGATTAAGACCTGTTCGATCGAGTGGAGAGCGGCCATGAGTTCGGCGAGACGGCCGGCGGAAGGCGCGGCGGTCCAGGCGGTGAGGGTTTCCATCCAGGTGGTGGCGGCTTCGAACGGTAAGTTGTGAACGCCGATATGAAAGAAGGAGGTACCGAACGGGACGGTCCACTCAACTGAGATCGGCGCGACGGACTGGGCGTTCAAGACATGGAGATTTAACCCGCCTGCAATGGAATCGTGATCGGTTAGAGAGACTAGCGCCGGGAGTTGGAAGTTATCGGTGATCTGCTGGATTTCGAGGGTTTCGGCATCGGCGGCGGGGAGTGGGGGCGTCCACCAGGAGCGGGAATAGTCGATGTCGTAGCCGTAGTGGCGGCGATAGGTCGCCTCGTGCTTCCGGATGGATTGGCTAACGCCCGGGATGCGATGGGCGTAGCGGGGAAGGAAAGC
>JBBRIO010000244.1:0-7559 GCA_038220855.1 Bryobacterales bacterium
GGAATCGCAGCATCCCGGCCGAGCTGTTCGAGCCTCTGAGCCAAGTGCCCGGCGTCGAGTTGATCAACCTCCAGTTCCAACTTCCGGTCCCCGCCAGCTTGCACGCGCTCGACTTGTCCGCAGAGATCGGCGATTTCGCCAACACCGCCGGGCTCGTGGAGGAGATGGATCTGGTAATCTCCGTCGACACGTCGATGGCTCACTTGGCCGGGGCGGTCGGCAAGGAGACCTGGGTGCTCCTGGCCCAGGCGGCCGACTGGCGATGGATGCGCGACCGGGAGGACTCGCCGTGGTACCCGGACGTCCGCCTATTTCGCCAAACCGAGTCCCATGAATGGACGAGCGTTCTGAAAGAGGTCGCCGAGGCCTTGCGGGCACGCCTCAAACTTGCATTACAACCCTGATTCGTGGCATCCGTAGTGGTACCGATGCACCCCGTCTTGTTGAACGACTTTAAACGCCAGTGGGCAGAAATCGGCCCGGACGTCCTCCGTGCCGTAGAGAAGGTAGGCGCGAGTGGCTGGTACGTACTCGGCCAGGAAGTGCGCCGCTTCGAAACGGACTTGGCGAGCTACTGGGGGGTCGGGGAGGCGATCGGGGTAGCCAGCGGGCTGGACGCCCTGGAAATCGCGTTGCAGGCCGCTGGGTTGCAAAGAGGCGACGCGGTGTTGACCACCCCTTTGTCGGCGTTCGCCACCACCCTCGCCATCCTGCGGGTGGGCGGCACGCCGATCTTTTGCGACACCGACGAGAACGGCCTCCTCAACCTCGACCTCGTCGAGGAAATTCTCCGGGCAGACCCCCAGGTGAAGTTCCTGCTGCCCGTCCACCTCTTCGGCCAGAGCCTGAACCTGGATCGCCTGGAGGCCCTCCAGAGCGAATACGGTACGACGATCATCGAAGACTGCGCCCAGTCGGTCGGAGCGTCGTGGGGCGGAAGGGCGACCGGAACCATCGGGCGATTGGCCGCGACGAGTTTCTATCCAACCAAGAATCTGGGGGCGATGGGAGACGGCGGTGCCGTGCTAACGAGCGAAGCCAACTTGGCCGAGAAGGTCCGACAGCTGCGAGACTACGGCCAATCGGCAAAGTATCGGCACGACGAGATCGGCTGGAACAGCCGTCTGGACGAAGTCCACGCCGCCATCCTCGGCGACGCGGTACTCCCCCGGCTATCCGCATGGACCACGCGACGGCAACGGGTAGCAGCGGCGTACACGCAGGGGATCCAGCATCCGGCGGTTCGCCTGATCCGCCCCGATCCCGCCAGTACCTCCTGCGAACACCTCTTCCCGGTGGAGGTTGCCGCCGAACTGCGGCCCAACCTGGAAGACTGGCTCAAGGGTCAGTCCATCGGGTCAGGCCGCCACTACCCGGTTTTGATCCCAGATCAGAAGGCGATGACTACCGCAAACCACGAGTTGCGGACTGCCCTGCCGGTGGCCCAGCGCTTAGCCCAAGGAGAGTTGAGCCTGCCGATCCACCCCCAACTCCACGAAGACGAGGTAGAGCGCGTGATCGCCGTGGTCAATAGCTGGAGGCCGGGTTCGAGGTGAACGGATTGCACAATTATGTCAAATCCATTACCGCCGGTTGGTTTTCTACCGATCATCGGATGGAACAAGAAGCCCGACTTTACAGCGGAACCGGCGGCGGCAGACCACGGAGTGATTCTGTAACGCCTCGTGAGGGCACTTCTCCTTCAAGCGATTGTGGCCCACTCAGTTTCTTTTCCTACGACACTCGTTCTCCTCGCCGTCTTGATTGCCATGGTCACCCAGGTCATCGGGGATAACGTCGCGCGAGCGTTCAGCTTGGTCGGGGCCCTCTCCATCGTCCGCTTCCGAACCGTAGTGCGCGATACCCGGGACACTGCCTTCGTCATCTTCGCGGTCGTCGCCGGAATGGCTGCGGGCTCCCAAAACCTCTGGGTAGCGATCCTGGGTATTCTTGTCGCTGGGACGGCCGCCTTTGTCATGGCAAAAGGAACCCAGAGCGAACCGGTCGAAGTCTTCGTTCTCCGGCTTCGAGCCCTGCCCGATTTGAACCTCGAACGGCTTCTGGTAGATCGCATCGGATCGCTGGTCACCGACCTCCGCTTGATCAACATGGCGGCGACGGGGCAAGGCGGGGGAGTCGAAGGGATCTATCAGATTCGGGTGGGGCCGGATTTTGCGAAGGAATTCAGGATGTACGATTTTCGCGAAAAGAGTCGGGGCAAGATTAACTCGGTTGCTCCGTTTTTGCCTTGCACGGGTTAGGCGGTTGGATCGTCTAACCCAGTAGTGACGTCACTCCGGTCCATACTAGTCCTTTTTCTTCTGGGAACCAGCGCTTTGCCGTCGGCCCAATCGGTCGATTTGGCTAAGCTGCTGGCGGGGATAGAGAGCCGCTACAATTCGGTTCGGACGCTGGAGCTGACGTTTGAACAGACCTATGTGGCGCCGAATAAGGCGCGGCGGGTGGAAGCGGGATCGTTGCGGATTCGAAAACCGGGACGAATGCGTTGGGAATACACGAAACCGGACGGAAAATTATTTATTTCCGACGGCAGCACGTATTGGTATTACTCCGTGATGGCCAAGCGGGCGGAGAAGATGAAGTTGAAAGAGGCGCAGGACATTCAGGCGCCGCTCGCGTTTTTGATTGGCAAGCTGGATTTTCAGCGGGACTTCGGAAAGTTTTTGGTGCAGCCGGCGGGGGAACTCGTGACGGTTACGGCTGAACCGAAGAACGCGCAGAAGTCGCCGTTTCAAAGCGTGGCGTTTGCGGTGGGCCGCGACAGCCGGATTTCCGAGTTGACGATTAAGGGGCAGGACGGGGCAACCATGATTTTCCGATTTAGCGGGGAGGTGCGGAATCCGCCGTTGAGCGATTCGCTGTTTACGTTTGTCGCGCCGCCAGGAGTCGAAGTTGTCGCCGGGGGCGGAGGACAGTAGATGGCTGAATTTGTCCTTAAGTACGCCGACGCGCGGGGGTTGATCAAGCAAGAGATTGCGGAAGCGGCTACGGAGCAGGAGTTGCGGGAGAAGTTTACGCAGCAGGGATTTCTCGTTTATTCGGTGAAACCGAAAGGGAAATTCGATCAATTGGCTCCGTCGTTGACGGGGGCGAATCGGAAGAAGAAGCTCAATCTGGAAAAGTTTCTGATCTTCAACCAGCAGTTCGTCACGCTGATCAAGGCGGGTTTGCCGATTTTGAAATCGCTGGATCTTCTCGCAACGCGGTTGACGGATGCGAAGTTGAGTCCGCTGGTGACAGCCGTGCGGGACGATGTGCGCGTCGGGACGAGTTTGTCGGATGCGTTTGCGCGGCAGGGAGTTTTCCCGCCGATTTACGTGACGTCGATGTTGGCGGGGGAACGGTCCGGCGCGCTCGTAGAAGTGCTTGAGCGATTTGTCAGCTATCAGCGCATGACGCTAGCGGTGCGGAAGAAGTTAATTGCCTCGTTGATTTATCCGAGTCTCTTGATCGTTTTGGTTCTTCTGCTGGTCGTTTTTCTAATCACTTACGTGGTGCCGCAGTTCAGTTCGCTCTACGGCAGCATGAACGCGAAACTGCCGTTTCTGACTACGCTGTTGATTTCGGTGGGGACGACGGCGCAGGAGTATTTTTGGCTGGGGGTGGTTTCGCTGGCGGGCGGGGCGGCGGCGTTGCGGTGGTGGATGAAGAGTGAGAGCGGCAAAGAGCGGCTCGATTGGGTAAAGCTGAAGCTGCCGATTGCGGGCGAGATTTGGATTAAATACCAGGTGGCGCAGTTTGCGCGGGTGCTGTCGACGCTGCTGCCCGGTGGAATTCCGCTGATTCAGGCGCTGGAAACCGCGGCAGAAAGCGTGGGGACGCGGGTGCTGGCGCGGGCGCTCGAAGCGACGCGAAAATCGGTGCGGGAAGGACAGACCCTGTCGTCGTCGCTGGCGGCGACGGGGGTGTTTCCTCCGCTGGCGATTGACATGATTGAAGTGGGTGAATCGACGGGTGCGTTGCCGGCGATGTTGGGTTCGGTGGCGGAATTTTTTGAAGATGATGTACAGACACGGTTAGGCGCGGCCCTTTCTTTGATTGAACCGGCGATTATGATTTTCATGGGTATTTTCGTGGCGTTTGTGCTGGTGGCGCTGTATCTGCCCATCTTTTCGTTGGCCGATACGGTGGGAGGATAAATGGCAACGCAAGTGATCGCTCCGGGAGTGACGGCGCAAATCGCCGAGGCCAAGGCACTGGCGCTGCGGTATCGGACGCCGTACGTTGATTTGAAGGAATCGGCGGTAGATTTGGAGTTGCTGCGCCTGGTGCCGGTGGACATGATGTTCCGGTACAACTTTGTGCCGGTTCAGATTGAGAAGACGGCGGCGGGGGAGACGATGGAGATCGCGGTGGCGGATCCGCGGAATCTGCAACTGATCGATGAGCTTAGCGTGTTGCTGCGGCGGCGGTTACGGGTGAAGGTTGCGCCGCTGCATCAGATCACGGATTTGCTGAAGAAGACGGAGCAGTCGCAGCGGGTTTTGGAAGAGGTTACCGAAGGGTTTACGCTCGATGTGGTTTCGGAAGAGAATCCAGACGAGACGCTTTCGATCGATAAGATCTCGGCCGGCGGCGATGATATCGCGCCGGTGATCAAGCTGGTGGACAGCACGATTTTTAACGCATTGGAGCGGCGAGCGAGCGATATCCATATTGAGACGCGGGACCAGGAAGTGGTGATTAAGTACCGGATTGACGGGGTACTGCACTACGCGATGTCACCGATTGCGAAGGACTGGAGTTCGCGGATTATTTCGCGTATCAAGGTGATGAGTGAGCTGGATATCTCCGAGCGCCGGGTGCCGCAGGACGGACGTTTTCGGGTGCGCTATAAGGGCCGCTTGATCGACTTCCGCGTGTCGGTGATGCCGACGGTGCATGGCGAGGACTCGGTGCTTCGCGTGCTGGATAAAGAGTCGATGAGCGAGAAGTTTTCGAAGCTTTCGCTAGATGTGGTGGGGTTTTCCGAGAACGACGTCCGCAGGTTTCGGCTGTATATCAAAGAGCCGTACGGCATGGTGCTGGTAACGGGGCCGACGGGATCGGGCAAGACGACGACGTTGTATGCGGCGCTGAGCGAGATCAAGAACGACGAAGACAAGATCATCACGATTGAAGACCCGGTGGAGTATCAGTTAAAGGGCATCACCCAGATTCCGGTGAACGAGAAGAAGGGGCTGACGTTTGCGCGAGGGCTGCGAAGCATTTTGCGGCACGATCCGGACAAGATTCTGGTGGGCGAGATCCGCGACCAGGAGACGGCACAGATTGCGATCAACTCGGCGTTGACGGGCCATTTGGTGTTCACGACGGTCCATGCGAACAACGTGTTCGACGTGTTGGGCCGGTTTCTGAATATGGGGGTGGAGCCGTACAATTTCGTATCGGCGATGAACTGCATTTTGGCGCAGCGACTGGTCCGGAACATCTGCGAGCACTGCAAGCATCCGGCGGTGGTGACCGAGCAGGAGTTGATCGATTCGGCGTTGAAACCGGAGGATTTTGTGGGGGTGACGTTCTATGAGGGCGCGGGGTGCTTTGAGTGCGGCGGGACCGGGTATCACGGTCGGAGTGCGATCCATGAGTTGCTGGACATGTCCGAGAAGATTCGGGAGATGATTCTGGATCGGCGGCCCACGAGTGAGATTAAGCGGTATGCGCGGAGCGCGGGAATGTCGACTTTGCGCGAGAGTGCGATTGAGCGGGTGCGGTCGGGGATTACGACGCTGCGCGAGATCAACAAAGTGACCTTTATCGAGGGCTGATGGCGATTACCGATACCATTCATCGTTTGCTGGCGGATCCGGCACCGGACCTGAGTTTTGAGATATCGACGCAGGGGCTGGCGTACGCGGTTCGGGGCGGATCTCCGCAGTGGATTTCGTACGAAGCGGAGACGTTGCGGATTTCGCCGATTGAGGACAACATCCTACGGAACGACTTCTTTCTGAAGGCGATTAAGGGAGCGGCGGGGCCAGAAACGGGGCGGAAGCGGCGGACAGCGGTTTTGATTCTGCCGGACTACGCGGCGCGGATGGCGGTGTTGGACTTTAGCCAGTTTCCGGCGGATCCGGATGAGCAGCGGGCGCTGGTGCGGTTTCGGATGAAGAAAACGGTGCCTTTTGACGTGGACGCCGCGGCGGTGAGCTGTTTTGTGCAGCCGCGGCAGGGGTCAGCGAAAGAAGTAGACGTGCTGGCGACGTTGGTTTCGTTGGAGATTTTGGCCAAATACGAGGCTCCGTTTCGGGTGGCTGGGTTGTGGCCGGGACGGATTACGACGTCGACGTTGGCGGCGTTGGACCTGGTGCCGGCGGATGGATGCCGGGTGCTCGTGAAGCTAGCGAATAAGGTTCTGACGATCGCGGTGACGATGGGCGGGAGCCTTCGTTTGTTGCGGTGCGTGGAGCTCGCGACGGCGGACGAGGAAGAGTTGGGGGGCGTTTTGTATCCGACGCTGGCCTACTTGGAAGATGAGCTGAAGACGCGGCCGCAGTCGGTGCATTTGTGCGGGCTGGCGGCGTTGCCATCGGATGTGGAGTTGCCGGTGGAACCGTTGCAGAGCCCGTTTGGTGCGCCGGCGGCGACGAATGCGGGATTATTGGGATATCTGGCAGCGGGAGGCCGGAACTAACGTGCGGTATCCGATCAACCTATCGAGCGAGCCGTTTCGGCGGGACCGAGCGGTAACGATTTTTGCGAGCGTGGCGGCGGGGTTGCTGGCGGTGACGCTAGGGCTGCTTGTGCTGATGATTGTGAATGAACGGCAGGCCAAGAGCGACTTGGTGGCGGCGATCTCCCAGACCGAGAAGCAAGTGGCGAGTATGGCGAGTGAGCAGGCGACGCTGGAGGCGTCGATGCGGAAGGTGGAGAACGCCGATGTGTTGGAGCGGAGCGTGTTTTTGAATACGCTGATCGCGCGGAAGGGGATCAGTTGGTCGCGGCTGTTTGCGGATTTGGAGCAAGTGATGCCGCACAATGTGCGGCTGGTGGCGCTGCGGCCGCAGGCGAACGCGAAGAACGAGATTCAGCTGGAGATGACGGTGGCGGCGCAGAGTATTGAGCCGGTGATTGACTTGTTGAAGCGGATGGAGAGTTCGGCGGTGTTCACGATTCCGTCGATGGCGACGATGTTGCCGCCGTCGCAGAGTGAGCCGTTGTACCGGTATCGAGTGAGTGTGAACTATGCCCAGAAGCTCTAGGATTGGCGGTAGGAGGGATGAGGCTTTCGTCCGACTTGGGTCGGCACTATCCGCTAGTCGTGGCTTGGAGCCGACGCGGTCCGGGGATTGGTCGAGCGCCTGCGCTGACGGGGCGATGGATGGCGGGATTGGACCCGAGGCGGTCGAGCTGAGATCGGGGAGAGTTTCACAGGTTGGTCGTGGCTTGGAGCCGTCGCGGTCCGGGGATTGGTCGAGCGCCTGCGCTGACGGGGCGATGGATCGAGCGATTGGACTTGAGGCGGTCGAGCTGAGATCGGGGAGAGTTTCACCCGCTGGTCCTGGCTTGGAGCCGACGCGGTCCGGGGATTGGTCGAG
>JBBRIO010000245.1:0-7531 GCA_038220855.1 Bryobacterales bacterium
CGCGCAACCCGGTGCCCCGGCCGCGGCGGGCTCCGATCCGTTAGCCTCCATCAAGCCTCGCCATGCGTCGATTCTCTGTTACGTTCCCTGGATCGGCTGGATAATGAGCCTGGTCATCCTCTCGACGGCCCGTTTCCGAACCGACCGTGTCGTCCGTTTCCACGCCTTCCAGGGGCTTTATCTATTTGTCGCGTGGATGATCGTTCATGTCGCCCTCGGTCCGGCGATAGGCGTCTACGGCCTCCGGCGGATAATCCCCATTCTTGAATTGGGGCTCCTCGCCACCTGGATCCTGATGCTCGTCAAGACGTCCGCTAATGAGCTGATCCGCCTGCCGATCATCGGCGAGATGGCCGACCGCAGCGTGAACGAGCAAAGCAACAGCCGGCCGTTCGGGGGGTAGTCCCCTTAACGCCCATCGTAGGGACGGTAGAATCATGGTTGCGTCCCTCCGACGCCCTAGAGCATCCAAATGGTATATTTATACATTGGGATGAATAATTAATCAGCCATGAAAAAGATCGGAATCGTTGGTTTTCGCGGTTATAGCGGGGCCGAGCTCGTTCAGCTCCTGGGCCGCCACGGCGGCGTCGAAGTATTCCTCATGGAGCACCGCGAAGAGCCAATTGCCGTCAAAGGCCAAACCACCATGGCCGCCACCGCCGACGCGGTCGCCGCGGCCTCGCTCGACGGCATCTTCCTCGCCACCCCGCCCGAAGTCTCGATGGAACTCGCCCCCGGCTACCTGTCCGCCGGCGCCAAAATCGTCGATCTCTCCGGTGCCTTCCGCCTCGGCACCGTCGAAAGCTACCAGCGCTGGTACAAGGAAGAACACACGCAGCCGGAACTGCTCGCCGAAGCTGCCTACGTCCTGCCGGAACTAAACCGCAAAGACGCCATCGGCAAGCGCCTTATCTCCAACCCCGGCTGCTACCCCACCGCCGCCAGCCTCGCCCTCGCCCCCCTCGTCGACGTCATCGACCGCCAAGCCGGAGTCGTCTGCGACGCTAAGAGCGGAGTCAGCGGCGCCGGACGAAAAGCCAGCCTAGCCACCCACTTCTGCGAAGTCACGGAAAACTTTTCGGCTTACTCGTTGCTCTACCATCGCCACGTGGCCGAGGTGCTCCAAAACACAGGCCTCCGTGAGGCCGAATTTAGCTTTGCCGCCCAACTGATCCCAGTGCACCGCGGCATCCTCGAAACCATTTATTTCCGCGCTTCGGACCTGAAGAGCGCCGCCGAAATCGTCGGCATGTACGATACCCGCTACGCCGACGAACCGTTCGTTCGCATCTACGAACCAGGCAAGGTCCCCGACCTCCGCGCCGTCGCCCGCACCAATTTCTGCGATATCGGCGTCGTCTTCGACGGCCGGACCAAACGCGGCATCGTCGTCGCCGCCATCGACAATCTCGTCAAGGGTGCCGCCGGCCAAGCGATTCAAAACATGAATCTCATCCTCGGCTTCCCCGAAACCCAGGGCCTGCTATGAGACTGCTCATCAAACTCGGCGGCACTCTGCTCGACGACGCCGCCTCCCGCTCGGCTATCAGCGCCCAGATTGCGCAGGCTTGCGCCGCCAACCCGGAAACCGTCGTCGTTCACGGCGGTGGCAAGCAAATGACCCGCTTCCTCGCCGAACGCAACGTCGAAAACCATTTCGTCGAAGGTCTCCGGGTCACCACGCCCGAAGTGCTCGACGCCGTGCTGAAAGTTTTCGCCGGCACCGTTAATCACCTTCTCGTCGCCTCTCTCGTCGCCGCTGGCGCGCAAGCCGTAGGGCTCAGTGGCATCGACGCCGGCCTCACCGAAGCCGAACAACTGCGCCCGGAACTCGGCGCCGTCGGTCGCGTCATCCGCTCGAACCCGGCCGTGCTCGAAGTCCTCACCGCCGGCCACCTGCTCCCCGTTGTCGCCTGCGTCGCTGGAGACCGCCTCGGCAACATCTACAACGTCAACGCCGACCAAATGGCCGTTGCCTGCGCCATCGGCTACCGCGCCGCCAAACTTTTCTTCCTCACCGACGTCGATGGCGTCAAGGACGCCTTTGGCCAAGTGATCCCCGTCCTCACGCTCGCCCAAAGTCGCGCGCTGATCGAAACCGGCGTCGCCACCGGCGGCATGCAGGCTAAACTCAACGCCGCCGCCGATGCCCTCCTCGGTGGGGTCGAAGAGGTCGTCATCGCCCCCGGCGGAGCCGTCGACATCATCGCGCGTCTGCGGGCTAACGAACCGGTCGGAACCCGCTTCGTCAAAGGATAGACGAACCAGAGAACATAAAAATGAGCAGCCCTTTGATCTCGATCGCCACCCCGCGTTCGGTCGTCCCTTCCGACTACGTCGAGGGCCCCACCGAACTCAAAAGCGCCACCCTCCGCGACATCGGGCCGCTCCTCGGCCTCATCAACGACTACGCCGCCAAAGGGATCATGCTCCCGCGTACCGAATTTGAAATGGCGGAAAATATCCGCGACTTTACCGTTATATATGCCGGCACAAGACTCGTGGCCTGTGCTGCCCTCCACATCTATAGCCCCCTTGCGGCTGAAATTCGTAGTCTCGCCGTTGACCCCGGCTGGAAACAGCACGGCCTAGGACGCCAATTACTCGAATCGCTCGAAAAAGAGGCCATCGCCTTCGGTCTCCGCACCCTTTTCGCCTTCACCTACGTCGATGGCTTCTTCCGAAAACTGGGGTATGAAGTCGTCGACCGGGGAGAATTACCCCTAAAAGCATGGAAAGATTGCCTGCGGTGCCCGAAGTTTCAATCCTGCGATGAGATCGCGATGCTGAAAACGCTAGCCCCTTAGGGGGGTATTACAACTCCCCCCATATGGGGGTATTCCCATTGGCTAGTACCAACAGGTAAGTGGAATGCTTGCAACAGGATCAGGAGGTATAGTACTACCCCACTCGGGTGGCTGTCCGACGTTTGCTATCTATCTGCCGACGGCATTACCCGCAAATGAACCAAAAAATATTCGGAGAAATTGTGTACTACAAAAGCCACCTGTCTGTATAATCAGCAACAAAGTATCCGATCTGTATATCAATTCAGATCTGGATTATTTATTTTTAAGAGGCAAGTATGAAAGCTCTCACCGTCGATGTCCGCGAGTCCACTGGACGAATTCTTTGCTGCACCATTTTTCGACCCGGCGGTAAGAAACTCCTGGCGAAAGGACACATTCTTAACGAGGAAGACGTCCGCCTGCTCGAAACCGAGGGCATGGCTGAAGTTTGGGTCACGTCTTTAGATGAGGGCGAGGTCACCGAAGACGAGGCGGTAATGCAAGTTGCCACCGCGATCGGCTGCGGTAGCCTCGAAATCCGAGCGGCCGCCGGGGGACGAGCCAACCTTTTCGCCACCCAGGATTGCTGCCTTCTCGTCGACGACGAACTGCTGAAGCAGATCAACTGTACCGCCTCCATCGTCATCGCCACGCTCACCAACTTCAGCTACGCCGTCGCCGGGCAGCGCGTCGCCACGGTGAAATCCACCCCGTTTGCAGTCGCCGCTCCGGAACTCGAAGCCGTTACCTCTATCCTGCGGGAACGCGGCCCCATTCTGCAGGCCCGCGCGATGCAGGATCCGCAGGCGGCCGTCCTTTACACGGACCCCGTCGCCGGCGATCGCGCCCGTCAGCTCTTTGAAAACGTCATGCGCCAGCGCCTCGACAAGTTTCGCGCCACTTCCAACTTCGTCCTTAGCGCCCTCGAAGAAGAAGCCGCCGTCGCCCGCGCTCTCCAACATCTGATTCGAGCCAAGCCTTCCGTCATTCTAGTCGCTTCCACCACGGCTCCGGCCGGCCCGGAAGACGTCGTCGGACGCGCCATGGCCCGCATCGGTTGCCACCTCGAACGCTTTCTCGCTCCGGTCGAACCCGGCAGCCTGCTTCTGATGGGCTATAAAGATGAAATTCCGATCATTTCTGCCCCGGGCTGCTTCCGTTCAGCTAAGATGAACGTCGTCGACCTTATTTTGCCCGCCCTCTTGGCCAAGTACCGCATCTCCGGTTGGGAGATCGCTGGTTTGGGCCATGGCGGCCTCCTGGGCTAGTGCTTCTCCTCCGACCCATGAGCCTCACCTCCGATAGGCTTCTGGTGTAGTAGAAGGCCGGGTGTCATGTTGACGCCCGGCCATTTTTTATGATTCAGCTATCCTGAAACACGTATGCGGATTCGTTCGGTGCAAGCGCACCTTCTCTCTTATGTGTTCCCCCACGCGATCGAGCTTTCGTTCCATGGCGGCACGCGCCAGATTCTAAAGCGCGACGCGATGCTCATCCGCGTCGAGACCGAAAACGGCCTCGTCGGCTATGGGCCCGGCCCCGGCAGCGAAGACGCCGGCCATCGGATCAATACGACCATTGCCCCCTGGCTCGTCGGCCGTCTGCTCGGCGACATCGACGCCCTGCGCGTCCAATTCCAGCAAGCCCTCCGGCCCGACCCACTGACTGCCAAGCTCTACGGTACCGTCGAAGTCGCCCTCTACGATCTCTTCGGCAAGGCCCAAGGCGTCCCCATCTCCGAACTCCTCGGCGGCCGCATCCGCGATCGCATCAAGTGCTACGGCTCCGCCGGCATGTATCAATCTCCGGAAGGCTACGCCGCCGAAGCAACCCTCTGCCAACAACTCGGCTTTCCCGCCTACAAAATGCGCCCCGCCGCCGGCCCCGAAGCCGACGTCGCCGCCGTCCAAGCCATGCGCGCCGCCACCGGACCCGAGTTCGGCCTCATGGTCGACGCCCACGCCTGGTGGCGCATGGGCGACCGCTCCTACTCCCCTGAAACCATCCACCGCGTCGCCGAACAAATGGGCGAGTACGAGCTCACATGGCTCGAAGAACCCCTCCCCCCGGCCGACCACGCCGCCTATCGAAAACTCCGCGACGCCGCCTTCGTCCCCCTCGCCAGCGGCGAACACGAGCCGTCCCTGGACGGCTTCCTCGACCTCATCGAAGGCGGCTGTGTCGACTACGTCCAGATGGATGTCGTTTGCCAAGGCGGCTACGCCCAAGGCCGCCGCATCTTCGACGCCGTCGAGCAGGAGAGCCTCCGCTTCGCCTTCCACGCCTGGGGCAGCGACCTCGAACTCATCGCGGCCGCCCAACTCGGCGTCTGCTGGCCCGAACAAGTCGTCGAGTGGCTCGAGTTTCCGCTCTACTCCCAGCCCGGCCGCAAGTTCATGTACGAGTTCCCCCTCGCTACCGAAATGCTCCGCGAGCCTCTGATCATTGAAGCCGGCGAACTCGTCGTCCCCCGCTCGCCCGGTCTCGGCGTCGAAATTGACGAACGCGTCATCGAAAAGTTCCCCTGGGTGCCCGGCCCCTGGTCGTACTTCACCCTGCTCTCCCCTCCAGGCCGCTTCGCGGTGACCGGCGACCACGCCGTCACCGGCCTCGACCGATGATCGGCGAACTCGGGGCCGTCGCCGCCCTCGGCGGAGCCGCCGCCTGGGCCGTTCGCGGACGCTCCTCCCAACTTCTCGCCCCCTCCGTCTGGCGCGGAAAACGAACCCGGAAGGCCGTCGCCCTCACTTTCGACGACGGCCCCTCCCCCGGCACCGCCGCCATTCTCGATCTGCTCGCCCAAGCCGAAGCCACTGCGACGTTTTTTCAATGTGGCCAAAACGTCGAGCGCCACCCCGCTCTTGCCCGCGCCGTCTCCACCGCCGGCCACGAAATCGGCAATCACACGTGGTCGCATCGACGCCTCGATTTCGCCTCCCAAGCCACCATGCGCGACGAAATCGGTCGCGCCCAGCAACTGCTTACCGACGTTCATGGGACCCGGCCGCAATGGTTCCGTGCCCCCTTCGGCGTCCGCTGGTGGGGCCTCGGCCAAGTCCAAGCCGAGTTCGGCATCCAAGGCGTTATGTGGACCTGCCTCGCCAGAGATTGGAAGCTTCCCGCTGCCCAGATCGCCCACCGCGTCGCCAGCGCCACCGAGAACGGAGCCATCATCTGCCTCCACGACGGCCGCGGCACCGTACCGCAACCAGAGATTCAAGAAACCGTCGCCGCCGTGGCCCAAATCCTGCTCCGCCTCCGCACCGACGGCTGGGCCATTGTTCCCCTGAGTAAGGTGCTGTAGTGCGCAACGCCCCGAACTTTGCGATGCTGGAAAGCATGTCTGACGACATCCTGCAAAGGGTTATCAAAGTAGTTGCCGAAGCCCAGAAGCTTCCCATCGAGAAAATCACGGCCGAGTCCACCTTCGAAGAACTCGCCATCGACTCCCTCGACGGGATTCAACTGCTCTTTCACCTCGAAACGGAATTTGATATCAATATTCCCGACGAAGCCGCGCGCGAAGTCCGCGGCATCAAAGAACTCGCCGAGGGCGTCGCAAAACTCGTAGCCCAGAAGACCGCGTGAGTCAGCGCCGCGTAGTCATCACCGGGCTCGGCTGCATCTCGCCACTCGGCCCGGATGTCGAATCGTTCTGGGCCAAAGCCCGCCTCGGCGAATCCGCCATTGGTCCTATTCGGAGCCTCGACATGAGCGACGTCCGCTTCCAAAACGGCGCCGAAATCCATGGGTTCGTTCCCACCGAACACTTCGACGAAAAGCAACTCATCCCCCTCGACCGCTTCGCCCAACTCGCCGTCGTCGCCGCCCGCGAGGCCGTCCGGCAAGCCAACCCCCAATGGTCCGACGCCGAACGCGAAAAAACCGCCGTCGTCACCGGCTCCTGCTACGGCGGAAAAACCAGCGAGGACGAAGGCTTTCGCGAAATCTACGCCAACCCCGGCAAGCGCGCCCGCGTCCATCCCATGACCATCCCCCGCCTCATGGCCAACGCGGGAACCAGTTGGATCGCCATGGAGTTCGGCCTCCAGGGCCCGTCTTATACCGTCTCCACCGCCTGCTCCTCGGCCAACCACGCCATCGGCCAAGCCTTCTGGCTCGTTCGCTCCGGCATCTGCGATCTCGCCGTCACCGGAGGCTGCGAAGCGCCCTTAACCCCCGGGTCCATGAAGGCCTGGGAGGCCCTCCGGGTCGTCAGTCCCGACACCTGCCGGCCGTTTTCGAAAGATCGTAAGGGACTCGTCCTGGGCGAAGGCGCCGCCATGCTCGTCCTCGAATCCGAAGAACGAGCCAAAGGCCGCGGCGCGGTGATCCTCGGAGAGATCGCCGGATTTGGCACGAGCGCCGACGCGCACCACGTCACCCAACCCACCATCGAAGGCCCCTCCCTCGCCATCCGCCGAGCCCTGGAAGACGGTCGCATCGACGCGGCCGCCATCGGCCACATCAACGCCCATGGCACCGGCACCCCCGCCAACGATCCGGTCGAAACCGCCGCCATCCGCCGCGTCCTCGGCACCCAAGCCGATTACGCCAGGGTGACGTCGACCAAATCCCTCCACGGGCACGCTATGGGGGCCGCGGGAGCCATCGAAGCCGTCGCCGTCACTCTTACCCTCGCCCGGGCCGAAGCGCCGCCTACCGCCAACTATCTGGGCCTCGATCCCGACTGCGACCTGCCCCTGATTCTCTCCCCCGAAGCCTGTCACGCCGAGTAT
>JBBRIO010000246.1:0-7516 GCA_038220855.1 Bryobacterales bacterium
AAGCCGTGCTGAGTCTTGCCGCGGGGCAGATGGATGAGAGCGGCTATACAAATTTCCTCCGGGCGAATGTGGTGGCTTGGGCCGGACCGGGACTTTAAACGCAGCGACGGCCTATGCTGGCTGAACCCGTCTTCGGTCCGCTTGCTGGCGCGCGCGGTTCGGTGATGGTGGACGGCACCGACGTACCATAAAGCACCCGCAACCCAACGGCTGCATACGCAACCGTGATATCGTTTTTCCCATGTACCGCAGAAGCTTTTTAGCCACCGCTCTGGGAGCGGTCGCCGCTCCGAAACGGCCTTTGAATGTGCTGTTTGTTGTTTCCGATGACCTTACCTCCACCGCCCTCGGGTGCTATGGGCATCCCCTTGTCCAATCTCCCCATATCGACTCGCTCGCAGCGGGTGGCGTTCGGTTTGATCGGGCCTACTGCCAATACGCCCTCTGCGCCCCTTCGCGGGCTAGTTTCTTGACGGGACTGCGGCCGGATACTACCCGCGTCCTGACCAACGGGCCGGACTTTCGGGAGTTTCTGCCTGACCATGTTACTCTGCCGCAACTTTTTAAGAATAATGGCTACCAGGCGATCCGCGAAGGCAAGATGTTCCATATGGGCGTGCCAGGGACCGTCGGGACCGATAAGTGGCAGGACTCCGCTAGCTGGACCCATAACGGCAGCCCGCAAGGGAAAGAACAGTTTTCCAAAGGCGAGGCTAAAAACCTGACTCCGCACATCGCGGCGGGGGTGGGGATGCAGTATGTGAAAACTCCCGACGCCAGCGAACAGGCGGACTTCGATGCCGCTAACCGGGCGATTGGGCACCTGGAGAAACATCGGAATGAGCCTTTCTTTTTGGGCTTGGGATTCGTCAGGCCCCATGTTCCGTTCGTGGCGCCGAGTGAGTATTTCGATAAGTATCCGCTGGCCAAAATCAGGCTGGCGGAGAAACGGGCGAATGACCTGGACGATATTCCGGCCGTGGTGGCCAGGACGCTGGGCCATACGGCCGGGAATATGAAGATGAACGAAGATCAGCAGATGGAAGCGCTGCGGGGGTACTATGCGGCGATCTCGTTTATGGACGCGCAGTTGGGACGGGTTTTGGGGACGCTGGACAAGCTGGGGCTGCGGGAGAATACGGTGATCGTGTTTCAAGGGGACCATGGATGGCACCTGGGGGAACATACTTTCTGGCAGAAACGGAGCTTGATGGAGGAATCGGCGAAGGTGCCGCTCGTGATTTCCGCGCCGGGGAGGAAGGCGCGGGGACAGGGGTGCAAGGCGCTGGTGGAGTTAGTCGATGTTTACCCGACGGTGGCGGGGCTTTGTGGGCTGGCGGGGCCGGCAACTTTAGAGGGGAAGACGATGCAGCCTTTGCTGGATGACCCGAAACGGGCGCATAAGCTGGTGGCGCGGACGCAGTTGACGACGCCGAAAGTGGATGGGCGGGCGGTGCGGACGGCGGATTTTCGGTATATCCGGTGGAAAAGCGAGGGGGAGACGGCAGAGGAGCTTTATGACCATCGGAAGGATGCGCGGGAGTTTACGAATTTGGTTGGTGACAGGAAGTATGCGGCGGAGTTGGAGCGGCATCGGGCGATGGTGCCTTGATGATCGGGGTCGGGTAGACGCAAAAAGGCCGGGCTTGGAGCCCGGCCTTTTTTGGTTTAGGGGGTTAGTTATTCGGCGAGATCGGGTTCCGGGATGGCATCCGGGACCACTTCGCTGAGGCCGCCGGCGTAGAAGGTACGGGCGGTATCTTCGTAGTCGGACATGCTGTCGGCGAGGCTGACTTCGACTTCGGGCGTGGGCTCTTCGTCCGGGATGTCTTCGCCCGCGATTTTGACACCGCGATAGTAGTCCATACCCGTACCCGCCGGGATCAAGCGGCCCATGATGACATTCTCTTTGAGACCGCGGAGATAATCGACTTTGCCGTTGATGGCCGCTTCGGTGAGAACACGAGTGGTTTCCTGGAAGCTGGCGGCGGAGATGAAGGAGTCGGTCGAGAGCGACGCTTTGGTGATGCCGAGCAGGATCGGCTTGCCGATGGAGGGACGGCCACCGGCGTCGAGCACGCGGGTATTCTCTTCTTTGAAGCGGAAACGGTCTACCACTTCTTCGGGGAGGAATTCGCTGTCGCCGATGTCTTCGATTTTGACCCAGCGCATCATTTGGCGGGTGATGACCTCGAGATGCTTGTCGTTGATGTTTACGCCTTGGAGACGGTAAACCTCCTGGACTTCATTGACGAGGTATTTCTGGAGCTCATGCTCGCCGCGGACATGGAGAATGTCGTGCGGGTTGATGGGGCCGTCGACGAGTTGTTCGCCGGCGGTGATGCGTTCGCCTTCCTGAACCGAGAGATGGGCTCCGCGGGGGATGGCGTATTCGCGCTGTTGGCCGTCGTCAGCGATGATGTAGAGTTTGCGCGCGGTCTTGGTGACTTCGCCAAACTTGATGGTACCGGTGATTTCAGCGATGGCGGCGGGGTCGCGGGGCTTACGGGCTTCGAAGAGTTCGACGACGCGGGGCAGACCGCCGGTGATGTCCTTGGTTTTGGACGTGGCGCGGGGGAGCTTGGCGAGGACGTCGGCGGCGTGTATTTTGTCGCCATCGCGCACCATGAGGTGAGCGTGGGTTGGCATCATGTACCGCTTTTCGTCAGCCTTGTGACCGCCTTCCGGGCGGATGATCAGCATGGGCTGTTTCTTCGATTCGGGAGCGTCGACGACAACGAGTTGGGAGAGACCGGAGACTTCGTCGACCTGCTCGGCTAAGGTGACGCCTTCTTCCATGTCCTTAAAGTGGACGATACCGCTGATTTCGGTGAGGATGGAGAAGGAGTAAGGATCCCAATCGAGGAGGACTTCGTTAGCGAGGACGGGGGCCCCATCGGCGAACCGGATGTGGGCTCCGTAGACGATCTGGTAGCGTTCGCGTTCCCGGCCCTTGTCGTCGACCACGGCGATGATGCCGTTGCGATTCATGGCGATGATATCGCCCTTGAGGTTTAAGGCCGTATTGACGCCAACGTACTTGGCGAAGCCGGAGGTGCGAGCGTCCTGCGTGTTCTGTTCGGATGCGCGGGTGGCCGCGCCGCCGATGTGGAAGGTACGCATGGTGAGCTGGGTGCCGGGTTCCCCGATGGACTGGGCGGCGATGACGCCGACCGCTTCGCCGCGTTCGACGAGGCGACCGGTGGCGAGGCTACGGCCGTAGCAGAGTTGGCAGACGCCGCGTTTGGATTCGCAAGTGAGCACCGAACGGATTTTGACGCGTTCGATACCGGCGGCTTGGATTTGGCTGGCCAGGGCTTCGGAGATCTCCTGATTGACGCCGACGATGAGCTTGGCTTCGAAGTCGAACTGATTTTCGAGGACGACGTGGCCGACGATGCGGTCGCGGAGGGGCTCGATGACTTCGCCGGCTTCGACGATGGGCTCGACGTAGATACCGTCGGAGGTGCCGCAATCGAATTCAGAGATGATGACATCCTGAGCGACGTCGACGAGGCGACGGGTGAGGTAGCCGGAGTCGGCCGTTTTTAGAGCCGTATCGGCGAGACCCTTACGGGCACCGTGGGTCGAGATGAAGTATTGAAGAACGTTCAAGCCTTCGCGGAAGTTGGCGGTGATGGGGGTTTCGATGATCTCGCCGGAGGGCTTGGCCATGAGGCCGCGCATACCGGAGAGCTGACGAATCTGCTGTTTGGAACCGCGAGCGCCGGAATCCGCCATGATGTAGATGGGGTTGAGGTAGCGGCCGGTGCGGTCGTCCTCTTCCATGACCTTGAACATTTCGTCTGAGACCATTTCGGTAACGCGGGTCCAGATTTCGATGATCTTGTTGTAGCGTTCGCCCTGGGTGATGGCACCGTTCTGATACTGGCTTTGGACTTCGATGACCTGCTTTTCGGCGTCTTTGACGAGGGTCGGCTTGGACTTGGGGACGACCATGTCGTCGATGCCGATGGAGATGCCGGCGCGGGTGGCGTACAGGAAGCCGAGCGACTTGATGTCGTCGAGCATCGAGACGGTGATTTTGCGACCGAAGTTGAGATGGCAGTATTGAACGAGTTGGGTCATGCCCTTCTTTTTGAGAAGGCCATTGATGAAGGGCATGTCGACCGGGAGGACGTCATTCAGAATGACGCGCCCGACGGTGGTGTCCATATCCTGCTTGTTGTATTCAACAGGCTCGGAATGCATGATGTTCTGCTTGTCGAACGAGTTTTCGAGGTCGATAACCCGGCCGGTGTAGCGGAGACGGATGGGTGAGAGCGTTTCGACTTCGCCCATTTCGAGGGCGATCAAAACGTCGGCCATGGAGGCGAATTTCTTGCCTTCACCCTTGGTGCCGGGGCGTTTTTTGGTGAGGTAGTAGAGGCCGAGAACCATGTCCTGCGACGGGATCGCGATGGGCGCGCCGTGAGCGGGGGACAGGATGTTGTTGGAAGCGAGCATGAGCGTGCTGGCTTCGATCTGGGCTTCAGGGGAGAGCGGGATGTGGACGGCCATCTGGTCGCCGTCGAAGTCGGCGTTGAAGGCGGTACAGACGAGGGGGTGGAGCTTGATGGCCTTGCCTTCGACGAGGACCGGTTCAAAGGCCTGGATGCCCAGGCGATGGAGGGTCGGAGCGCGATTCAACATGATGGGATGATCGCGAATGACTTCTTCGAGAATGTCCCAGACGACCGGATCCTGCTGTTCGACGAGTTCTTTGGCTTGCTTGATGGTGGTGCAATGACCACGCTGTTCGAGGCGGTGATAGATGAACGGCTTGAAGAGTTCGAGCGCCATCTTCTTGGGCAGACCGCACTGATGCAGCTTCAGTTCCGGGCCGACGACGATGACCGAACGGCCGGAGTAGTCGACGCGCTTGCCGAGGAGGTTCTGGCGGAAGCGGCCCTGCTTACCCTTGAGGGTATCAGAGAGCGACTTGAGGGGACGGTTGTTGGCGCCTCGGAGGACGCGGCCGCGGCGGCCGTTGTCAAAGAGGGCGTCGACGGCTTCCTGCAACATGCGCTTTTCGTTGCGCACGATGACGTCGGGAGCGTGGAGTTCGATGAGCTTTTTCAACCGGTTGTTGCGGTTGATGACGCGGCGGTAGAGGTCGTTGAGGTCGGAGGTGGCGAAGCGGCCGCCGTCGAGGGGTACGAGGGGGCGGAGTTCGGGCGGGATGACGGGGAGGACGTCGAGGATCATCCATTCCGGCTTGTTCGACGACTTGCGGAAGCTTTCGCAGACGCGGAGGCGCTTGGCGAATTTGAGCTTCTTTTGCTGGGATTGCTCGGTTTTCATCCGCTCGCGGATCTCTTTCGAGAGCGATTCGGTGTCCACCTTTTTCAGCAGTTCCTTGATGCCTTCGGCGCCCATCATGGCGACGAACTTACCGGGGAACTCGGTATCGAGTGCGCGTTTGCGTTCGTCGGAGATGACTTCGGCCTGGTTAAGACCGGTGTCTTTATCGGCGGAGACGATGACAAACGCTTCAAAGTAGAGAACGCGTTCGAGTTCGCGGAGGGTGATATCGAGCAGGTAGCCGATGCGGGACGGGAGGCCCTTGAAGAACCAGACGTGGGAGCAGGGGCTGGCGAGTTCGATGTGTCCGAGGCGTTCGCGACGGACCCGGGAAAGAGTGACTTCGACGCCGCACTTATCGCAGATGACTCCGCGATGTTTCATCCGCTTGTACTTTCCGCAGAGGCATTCCCAGTCGGCGATCGGGCCAAAAATGCGGGCGCAGAAGAGGCCGTCGCGTTCCGGTTTGAAAGTGCGGTAATTGATGGTCTCGGGCTTGGTAACTTCGCCGTGGGACCAGTTCCGAATTTTATTCGGAGAGGCCAGACTGATGCGGATAGAGTCGAAATCCGCAATCAGATTTGCACGTTCGTATGGGGAGGATCGATACATGGCTTAGGCTCCTGGGTTAGTCGGCGGCGAGGGCCGTGTCGGAAATGCTCTGGTGCTTCTTCATCAGTTCGACGTCGAGACAGAGGGATTGGAGTTCGCGGATGAGGACGTTAAAGCTTTCGGGCACGCCGGGTTCAGCGGCGGCTTCGCCTTTGACGATCGCCTCGTAAATTTTGGCGCGACCGTAAACGTCGTCGGATTTGGCGGTGAGAAGTTCCTGGAGGACGTAGGCGGCGCCGTAGGCTTCGAGCGCCCAGACTTCCATTTCGCCGAAGCGCTGGCCACCGAACTGGGCCTTGCCGCCCAGCGGCTGCTGGGTGATGAGGGAGTACGGTCCGATGCTCCGGGCGTGGATTTTGTCGTCAACCAAGTGAGACAGCTTCAACATATAGATGCAGCCGACGGTGACGGGTTGTTCGAAGGGCATACCGGTCATGCCATCGACCAACTGAATTTTACCGGAGCTGGGCAGTTCGGCTTCGGCCAACTGCGTTTTGATGTTGGCTTCGGTGGCTCCGTCGAAGACGGGGGTGGCGTAGTGACGTTTGAGCGTCATGCCGGCCCAACCGAGATGGGTTTCGAGAATCTGGCCGACGTTCATACGGGAGGGAACGCCCAGCGGGTTGAGGATGATCTCGACGGGCTGACCGGTGGGAAGATAGGGCATATCTTCTTCCGGCACGATGCGCGAGATAACACCCTTATTGCCATGGCGACCGGCCATCTTGTCGCCGACCGAGAGCTTGCGCTTCATGGCGACGTAGACTTTAACGGTACGGATGACACCCGGGGGAAGTTCGTCGCCCTTTTTGAGTTTGGCTGACTTCTCTTCGGTGATTTTTTCGAGAACGGCGATTTGGCGGGAGGTCATCTCCTCGATTTCGTCGATTGCTTCGTTGAGGCGGGGATCGCGGTCCTTGAGGCGCATGCGCTTGAGGTCGCGGCCGCGCATCTTTTCGATCAGATCGCGCGAGAGAACGCTATCCTTCGAGAGGAGTTTGCGGTTGGTTTTTTCGTCGTGGAGGTCGGCGAGGACGATGTGGCCGTCGAACATCTTCGAGAGGCGCTTGGCGCGTTCGTCGGAGAGGATGCGCTTTTCGTCGTCCAGGTTGCGGTGGAGACGGGCGATGTGTTCTTCGAGAATCTGCTTGGAGCGTTCGTCGAGTTCGGTACCTTTACGGGAGAAGATTTTGCAATCGACGACGACGCCTTCGATGCCGGGGGGGCAGTAGAAGGAAGCGTCTTTGACGTCGCCGGCTTTTTCGCCGAAGATGGCCCGGAGGAGCTTTTCTTCAGGGGTGAGCTGGGTTTCGCCCTTAGGGGTGACCTTACCGATTAAGATGTCGCCGGGTTTGACGGAAGCACCGATGCGGATGACGCCGGAATCGTCGAGGTTGCGGAGAGCGGCCTCGGGGACGTTCGGGATATCGCGGGTGATTTCTTCCGGTCCGAGCTTGGTATCGCGGGCTTCGATTTCGAACTCTTCGATATGGACGGAGGTGTAGTAATCCTCTTTCACCAGTTTTTCGCTGATAATGATGGCGTCTTCGAAGTTGTAACCGCGCCAGGGCATGAAGGCGACGAGAACGTTTCGGCCGAG
>JBBRIO010000247.1:0-7513 GCA_038220855.1 Bryobacterales bacterium
CCTTCGGCTCCATCAAGGAACCCCAGCTTCAGAAAATAGGTGCGGAAGAACTCCCACCAGGGTCGAAAGAAAAGGTGCCAGAAGGAAACGGAACGTTTCTGCTCAATCATTTGCTCGGCTGCCAGCGTCGTATACCGGTCCAGTGAGCGCAGGTGATCGCTGAGGGAATCGCAGGTGAAGTGCAGAAGGTTGGCTTCGAGTCGGGCGGTGGTCGTGCGGACGACCAGCGTTTCGTGAACGTAGTCGCCCTCCCATGTCGCATGGCGGCGATGATACAAGCGCACCTTACGGTCGGGGTACCATCCGCTATGGAGGATCCAGCGGCCGAGGTACTGGGCGAGCCGGGGCATGGTGTAGGCGTCGTGGGTTGGCCCGTTTTTCTTGAGTTGCCAAATCTCGGCTTCGAGAAGCTCACTCAACGCTTCGTCGGCGTCGATCGAAAGGATCCAGTCGTGGGTCGCTTGGTCGGCGGCGAAATTCTTCTGGCTCGAATATCCCGCCCAAACGCGATCGATCACTCGAGCGCCCAGTTTGGTCGCAATCTCCACCGTGCGGTCGCTGGATCCGCTGTCGACGACCAAAATCTCATCGACGCAGCGTAAGCTTTCGATGGCCCGGGCGATGTTCCGCTCCTCGTTGTACGTGATGATGGTGGCTGAGATCTTCATCCTCCCAATCCTCTCTTCCTTAGATGGACATCGCGGTTTGGATGGGGTCGACCATGAACGACAGTATAAAAATTAATGCTGCGAGGAGGGCGAGGCGCAATCGGCCGGGGCCCATGGGGGAATCATCAATGATGGCCGGACGTCGAAGCCCGGTCAGCAAAAAAAATGCGGCCCAGACGATCCAGCCCGTCCAAAAAAAATAACCGAGTGGGATGAGCGCGACGGCGAAAACTTGGGAAAGCCGACGGTGTAGTTTGCCGACAAACGTGTATAAGATGTGCCCACCATCCAATTGCCCGATGGGGAGCAGGTTCAGGGCCGTCGCAAAGAGCCCGATCCAGGCGGCACGGGCCACTGGGTGGAGGTAAATGTCGGATGCGGGCACGCCGGGAAAAACCGCTTGCATGGCGAGCCAGAGTAGCGGAGGGGTGCCGAAAGTCAGATCGCCTTGGCTAGCGATGCCAGGCAGTACCTTACTGAAGGCCAACCCGAAGCCGAGGGCCGGCACTAAAAAAACGAACCCCGCCATCGGACCGGCTACGCCAACGTCAAAGAGATCGCTGCGGGAAAAGATCGGCGCCCGGATTCGAATGAACGCTCCAAAAGTTCCAATCAGCGTAGGGGCGGGAAGGAAGTAGGGCAGGGAGGCATCGACAGAGTGAAAAACGCAGGTAAAGTAGTGCCCGAACTCGTGTGCCAGGAGAATGCCGAGCAGGGTTAAAGAAAAGGGAAGACCGCTCCGGAGGATGCCCGGGTTGCCCCAAATGGTGAAGAGAAAGTTGAAATCCTCGTCGAAGCGAAACGCGGGTAGGTTCTGTTCAAAATTCGCCGCTAAGCGGGCTCCGACTATGGTCGTCGTGAGAAGCGTAGCTCCCAACAGAAGCGCATGCAGCCACAAACGTTCGCCGCGAGCGGAGGAGCGGGCCCTCATTTTAGTGGAGTTGCTGCAGTTCTTTGCCGGGCTTGAAGCGTACGGCTTTGCCGGGAGGGATCGCGACTTCGGCTCCCGTGCGGGGGTTGCGGCCGATTCCGGTTTTTCGAGGGCGGACGTTAAAGATACCGAAGCCGCGCAGTTCAATGCGCTGTCCCTCGGCCAGGGCCGATTTCATTGTCTCGAAAACGGTTTCGACGGCCATCTCCGCCTTGGTTTTGGTGATGCCCGTGCGGTTCACTACTTCGTTAATAATGTCCAACTTGATCATCTGAATCGTCTCCGGATCCGCTCGCCAACTCAAACTCCATGATAAGATTAGGTTTAGGCTACTGTCAAGCATGGTTGATCCGCTCTCTTTTCGCCGCGCCTGTGCGCGATTCGCCACCGGCATTACCATTGCGACCGTTTTGGGAAGCGATGGGATGCCGCAGGGCTTCACGGCGAACTCGTTTACGAGTGTTTCGGTGGATCCGCCGATGGTTCTGCTCTGTATCGATCGACGAGCGAACGTGCTGCCGCATTTTCAAGCGGCGCCGCAGTTTGGGATCAATGTGCTAAGTGCGGAGCAGAAAGAGTTGTCTCTGCGGTTTGCGACTCGGGGTCAGGATCGGTTCGAAGGCGTTGCCTGGCGAACCGGGGTGGGCTCGTCTCCGATGTTGGAAGGGGCTCTCGCCCGGTTTGAATGTTTGACGCGGCAGGTGTGGGAAGCGGGCGATCATTTGATCTTCCTCGGAGAGGTGATCGCGGCTCACTATGAAGATGGTGCTCCGTTGCTGTATTATGCCAGTGCGTACCGTGAACTGGTTGGCGAATAGTGTTTACGTTCAGGAGCCTTGACGCCCTGAGACGATCTCCTTAGAATCTAGGTAGCTGTATGAAACTCCATCGGAATCTCGTTCTTGCTTTTGCCGCCTGCGGGGTGTTCCTGCTCATGATGCCCAGCTATGCTGCCGATAAGAAAGGCAAGCCGGCTGAAGGGGCGCGGGAGACCGTGGCCAAACCCCTGACGGACAAAGAGAAGAAGCGGCGCGAAGAGAAGCTGCGGAAGGAATTGTTGGGTCCCTACCGCAAGTGGCTGGCCGAGGACGTGCTCTACATCATCACCGACGAAGAGCGATCGGCTTTTAAGCGGTTTGCGACGGACGAGGAACGGGAGCAGTTTATCGAGCAGTTCTGGCTACGCCGGGACCCTTCGCCCGATTCCCAGGAAAACGAGTTTAAAGAAGAGCATTACCGCCGGATTGCGTACACGAACGAACGGTACGCTTCGGGTATTCCGGGTTGGAAGACTGATCGCGGCCGCATCTATATTACATTCGGACCGCCGGACGAAATTGAGTCCCATCCTTCGGGCGGCACCTATGAGCGACCGTTTGAAGAGGGCGGCGGCACCACTTCGACCTTTCCGTTTGAAAAGTGGCGGTACAGATGGATTCAGGATATCGGTTCGGACATCATGATCGAATTTGTCGATCCGACGATGACCGGCGAATATCGAATGACGATGGATCCGTCGGAAAAAGACGCTCTTTTGTACGTCCCGAACGCCGGTTTGACGATGATGGAACAGATGGGCATGTCTTCGAAGGCGGATCGGTTCAATCGGACGGACGGTACGCGATTGGGTACCGGCACCCAGCCTTTGCCCCAGCGGATGAATCAGTTTGAAAGACTGCGGCAGTTTTCGCAGTTGCAGAAGGCTCCGGCGGTGAAATTCAAGGACCTGGAAGCGGCGGTGAACTCAACCGTTAAATTCAACCTGTTGCCGATGCGGGTGCGCGCTGATTTCATGCGCATGACGGCGAGTACGGTGCAGACGAACATCACCTTGCAACTGGAGAAACGGGATCTGCAGTTTCAGAATAAAGATGGAATCGCCAAATCCGCGGTGAATATTTACGCTCGTATTACCTCAATGTCGCGTCGCGTGATCAACGTTTTTGAGGACGTCGTGACGATGGAAGTGCCTTCGGACATGTTGGAAGCGGCCTCGAAGGGTTCTTCGGTGTACGGAAAATCGATTCCTCTGCCGCCCGGCACGTACCGCATTAATATTGTGGTGAAGGACGTTTTCGGGGGCAACATGAATAACTACGAGATGGCGCTGAATGTTCCGCGGCTCGAAGATGACGTGTTCGGGATGTCGAGCGTGGTGTTGGCGGATTTGATCGAAAAGGTTCCGACCCGGTCGATTGGTAACGGGCAGTTCGTCATCGGGACCACGAAAGTGCGTCCGCGGGTGACCGAAAGCTTTACCCGGGACGAGAAAATGGGTATCTATGTGAAGTTTTACAACTTCGAGCCCGATGAAAAGACCCGGAAACCGAATGCGACGGTGCAATACGAAGTGGTGAAGTCGGGTTCCAATGCTAAGATCTTCGAAT
The DNA here is from genome assembly GCA_038220855.1 of Bryobacterales bacterium. Taxonomy (GTDB): domain Bacteria; phylum Acidobacteriota; class Terriglobia; order Bryobacterales; family Bryobacteraceae. Next base: position 3,987 of record JBBRIO010000247.1, read on the forward strand.
TCTCCGAGGACCTGACCAATTCGACCAGCGCCACGGAGGTTACCATCGAAAAGGTTCTTCCTCTGAAAGCGCTCGAGCCGGGTGCCTACGAACTTCGGATGAAGGTGACGGACAAAGTCCGGAACAAAACTCTATCTCCGGTCACCAAGTTTACGGTGACCTAACCGATTCGACGTCGAGCGTTAATGAATTTTGGCCGTAACCATTTCGCGGCAATTGGATTGCTCTGTGGAGCGACGCTGGGGGTGTGCCCGGCCGGGGCGCAACCCCAGTCGGCGCGTTTGCATGGAACTATTCTCGGGATCGTCTCTGATCGCGTAGGCCAGACTCAGTTGGGAGCGACGGTCTACCTTTACAACCGCTTCGATAAGCTGGTGCAGCGCGTTACGACTAACGAAAAAGGGGCTTTTGGGTTCGACTTTCTTCCCCCGGATTCCTACAGCTTGCGAGTGAGCTTGCCGGCGTTTATGCCAGCGGTGCGGCAGAACATTCTCATTCAACCGGGGATGCGTAGTTTTTTGGCGATCAATCTGGCGAGTCTGATTAGTTCGGTGGAGCTGGTCTACTCGTCGCCTACCCCTGCCAACGCGATGACCGATGAGTGGAAATGGGTTCTGCGCAGTTCGATGTCTTCGCGTCCCGTTCTGCGTTTGCTCCCGGACCCGAACCGTCGGCAGGCCACCGTTTTTTCCGATACGCGCGGCGTGGTTCGGGTGCAGGCTGGAGACGGCGGCAACGCGGGCTTCGGGAGTCAGCCTGATTTAGGGACCGCCTTTGCGGTGGCGACTTCGGTGCTGGGCCATCATGAACTGCAGGTGACGGGAAATCTGGGATACGCCTCGCGCGGCGGAACTCCGGCGGCTTCCTTTCGCACGCGTTTGAGCCGCACCCCGGATAGTTCGGCGCTAACGACGGATTTTTCTCCGCAGGTTTTATTGACGGTGCGGCAGTTATTTGTGCTCGGATCGGGTGCTCAGGCGCCCCCGCTGAGTACCCTTTCGACGGCATTTTTGGACCGAATTGGCTTTGGCGATCGGGTGGATGTCCTTTACGGAGCGCAGCTGGAATCGGTCACTTTCTACGACCGTTTGAATGTCATTAGCCCGTTTGTCCGGATGACGTTTAAGGCTAGCAAGAACCATGAGATTCTAGTCGCGTACTCGAGCGGGGCGCCGCCCGAAGAGATCTACCGTTCGCAGGATAGCCTTTCGGAACCGCAATTGGGGCAGGATGTCGGAACGGTGAGCGCGTTTCCCCGGGTGTCGTTGCGGGATGGCCGGGCGCATGTGCAGCGGACCGGGAATCTTGAGGTTGCTGGTAGGCGGAAGGTGGGATCGAAGTCCAATGTGGCGGTCGTTGTTTTCGAAGAAAGGGTCTCAAACGGGGCTTTAGCCGTGATGGGCGACACCGGGGCGATCGAGCGTTCCGAAGTCTTACCGGACCCCTTCTCGCGGAGTTCGATTCTGAATATTGGGAGCTATCAACGGAGAGGCTTGATGGTCTCGGCTGACCGCGACTGGGGGCGGGGTTGGACCACTTGGTTGGGTACGGGGAACACGGGGACTTTGGCACCGGATGTGGCTTTTGTTGCTACCGCGGGAGATGTTCGGCGCTCTCTGCATAGTGTTCGTCGTAACTGGGTAGCGATGCGAATGACCGGCGTGGTGCCCGGCGCGGGGACTCGGATTGTGGCTAGCTATCTCCACACCGACAAGGGAACGGCGTTGCCGACCCATCGGTACCTGACGCAAAGTTTTTCGCCCGAGGTGGGGCTGAACGTACAAGTTCGGCAACCGCTCCCGGGATTGGGACTGTGGTCGGGACGTTTGGAGGCGATTGTCGAGCTGCGGAATGCCCTATCGCAAGGCGCGGCTGGAATCGATGCGGGAGCGGGACGTCGGCTCTTGTTGATGCCTTCCCCGCGCACGCTGCGCGGGGGCTTGGCGTTTATTTTTTGAGGATCTCGCGCACAACGGACACGATGGGCGAGTTTTTTGTGTTGGTTGGGGTTGCGTCCGGCGGCCTGTGCGCTTCTCAAGAACCTCACTGTCCAGGGTTTGTATTCAGTCGCTTGGAAGAGCCGCATGCGGTGTTTTAAATCAAAGTGAACGGAACCTTCGCTTCCGAATGTTGAGGACGGAATTCGGGATCAGGCTTTCCCTTAGCCTCCATGGTGCCGCTGCGAGGAAGGCTTACTTCCGGCGGTCATGATTATTTGTGTATGCCCAGTCGATCCACGCGCAGTTCCTTCTCCGAGTCGGCCCTAGCCAGGCAAGTGTGCTCCGCGTCTGGGGAACCGCGGGCAACGGAGACCGGAGCACGCGAGGTTCTGATGGTTTGGTGGACCGCTCTGGTCCCTGCCCGCTTCTGAACTCGCGCACAACGGACTCGCTCCGGCACGGCAGGATGGGCGACTTCCTCGCCCTTTGCGGCCTGTGCGCTTCTCAGGAACCGCCTTGTTGAGGGGGATTCAATCACTTAGAGAAACGGTGTTCGGCGTTCTCAAGAGCGAGTATGTTAATTTGGCCTTCGGAGTAGCCTGGAGCAGAGCTCTGGCGTGCGGGTTTGGGCACCCGTGCAGCTGGAGAGTCGATGATTTAAAGAACTACAGCATGAGCAGAGCCGAGTCGCGAAAGGTAGAAAAGTAAAGGTACTCGTTGAAATGGAATTAACTGGCGGTAGTGCCGCCGTTGTAACCAATGTGTTGAGGACGGAATTCGGGATTACGCTTTCCCTTGGCCTCCATGGTGCCGCTGCGAGGAAGGCCCACTTCCGCTGCTCATGCTTGTTTGTGTATGCCAAGTCGATCCACGCGGAGTTCCTTCTCGGCCGCTCGAGCCGCGCCTTTGCAGCCCGTGCGCATTGGACTACCGATTCGCCCCATTGCTCTTCGATGCCGGCGATTTTGCCCGATTGGAGAGTCATTTTTCGCTTCGATTAGACATCGGGTGTTAGGGACATCGAGCGGGTAGGCGGATTCCAGGGCGTGGCCATCATGTGACGGTCGGATCCGATGAATTGAGAAAAAAGCTTCGCCGGCGCACTAAGGGGAAGTATGGACTTTTCACTTCGAGCCGTCGGACAAGAAGTACTCAGCGAATGGCCGTACTTCCTTTACCTGATGTTGACTATTGTATTTTCGGTCTGCTTTCTGCGGGAGCGCCGGCGCGAGATGAAGTACCTTGCCGCAGCGGTGGATCGACTGCAGCGGTCTGTCGATTCCCTCCGCGACGAGCCTTGGACGAAAGAACTCGTTACTTCTTCGGGCAGACCGGAGCGTCCTCTGCGACGAATGCATTCCAAGCAGTTCCTTCCTTGAACCCGATTATTTTGCCTTATTTAATGAGGCCTAGGCTTCGGCACTCGCGAAAAGTTACCCACCCATACTCACCAAGAGTTGACCAGCGACACGACTTGCGGTTCCAATGTCCTCTGGCTCACTGCCACGCGGCATCGCCACGCACGATCGCGTCGACAATTAAGGATGCCTGCTGAGGAGGAAGGAGTTACGCGCCTGCGGCGCGGAT